>JAGOLM010000003.1:59097-61346 GCA_017994075.1 Lachnospiraceae bacterium | reverse complement strand
AATCTTCGATTATCTTTCTCCTTATCGATCTTCTGATCGGTAAGTTTGGTTACGTTCGTAACCAATAATGATTCTCTTTTTTAGAATCTTTCAAGGTTGTTTCACTGTTCAGTTATCAATGTTCGCTGTTATCTTGCGCTTTTTGCGCCGACCTAATTATATTATCAAAACAGCAATTGTTTGTCAACAACTTTTTTGATTTTTTTCAGATCTCCGGAGAAGGAGGGATTTGAACCCTCGCGCCGCTATTAACGGCCTGCACCCTTTCCAGGGGTGTCCCTTCAGCCTCTTGGGTACTTCTCCCAATACTGAACTCGACCTGTCTTCTCCGACAGGCAGATATTCAATTCTGTCTGCAAAAAGCAGATAAGCGGAGAGGATGGGATTCGAACCCATGTGGGGTTGCCCCCAAACGGTTTTCAAGACCGCCTCGTTATGACCGCTTCGATACCTCTCCATATTGTGTCCTCTGTAAGGCACGTTTGATATTCTACTATTAGATTCCCTCCATGTCAACGGAAAATTTGAAATTTTTTTAATTTTCTAAAATTACCTGTCAATTTCCTTTAAAATGTCCCTAGCATCAATGTGTAGCGCATCTGCTAGTGGCATAATAAGTCGGATATCAGGATACCCAGCTCCTCTCTCCCACTTAGAAATTGTCTTGTCTGAAACGTTTAATATATTGCCAAGCTCCAACTGCGTCATTTCATTTTTTTCGGGATAATATTATTAATTCTCCCAGTCTTTTTCTTCCGTCATTGCATTCCTTCATATTGCTTTTCTTTAACCAACTCTTTCTGCAAAAATACAAATGGGACTACGCCACTAAATTGTAGCACCGAGAAAACACCACCACAATCAACTTATAATAGAGTTATTGCTTATTTTATGGGTTTTAAACGACACTATACATATTAAAGTGCGATAGTGACTAATCTGTGATTAATCTGTTTTATTTGTGTTTCTAATTTCTGAAAGAATTGTTTCGTTATTCGAGAAGTCAATTCTACGCATAAATCCGATAAATTTCTTTTTGCAATATTTTTTATGTTTGCAAGATGATTTTCATTTTTATATGCAAAGCTCTATTTACCAGTAAAGAAATGCAATTGTTAGATATAATCATCTATCTAACAATTGCATTTCTATAATTATTCTATTTGCAGATATATTGGTATATTCAAGCCCTTGCATATTGTTGCATTGGCATATTAGTATATTGGTGTGTTGGTTTTCTGATATTCTGGTACTTTGGTATTCTGGTATTCTGGTATTCTGGTATTCTTGTATTTTGATATTTTGGTACTTTGGTATTCTTGTATCCTGGTTCTTTGGTATTCTGATATGCAGATCTATAACCAAATTCAAAATTTGATGCTAATGAAATCTATCTGATTCAATAATTGCCCGTCCTATGATCAGATCCTCGGAAGTTGTTACCTTTATGTTGGTATATTCTCCCATTATTAATTTGACCGGGGTTCCGGCCTTTTCCATTATGCTTGCATCATCCGTAATCTTATTTGTAACTGCTTTGTTATCTCCAAGCAGATCATAAGCTTTCAGCAACTTTTCTTTCAAAAAAGCCTGTGGGGTCTGAACCATCCACAGCGTATTCCTATCCGGCGTGCTTTTTATATAATCAGTTTCATCTGAAACTTTAATTGTATCTTTTGATGGTACTGCTGCCACTGCTGCTTGATATATCTCTGCCGCTCCTGCCATTTCATCTATTAGTTTTGACGATACAAATGCTCTTGCTCCATCATGGATAAGGACATAGTCTCCCGAAGAAGCTTCTACACCCTTTTTTACCGACCATATTCTTTCTGAACCACCGCTAATTATCTGACTCACTTTTTTAAAACTATTTTTTTCTACAATGTCGCTTTTAACGTAAGATATATCTCCCTCAGGAACCACAAGAATAATTTCATCTACAAGGCTTTCCTCAAAAGCTTTAAGCGTATAATAGATAAGTGGTTTCTTATCTATTTCCATGTATTGTTTTGGTAAGTCTGAATTCATTCTTTTGCCGCTTCCAGCGGCTAGAACTATCCCTGAAAATTTAATTTTATGCATCTCATTATCTCTTGTTTTGTTGTTTAATGATTTTCTATTTCTGGCTTTATCATTTCTTATCTTTTGTTTCTGGCTTTATCATTTCTTATCTTTTGTTTCTGGCTTTATCATTTCTGATCTTTTATTTCTAGCTTTATCATTTCTTTTTTGTTATTTCTTATTTG
>JAGOLM010000003.1:0-58997 GCA_017994075.1 Lachnospiraceae bacterium | reverse complement strand
TTTCTGGCTTTATCATTTCTTATCTTTTGTTTCTGGCTTTATCATTTCTTATCTTTTGTTTCTGGCTTTATCATTTCTGATCTTTTATTTCTAGCTTTATCATTTCTTTTTTGTTATTTCTTATTTGTTGTTTCTTGTCCGATTATCTTTCACCTAATTTTAGGTTAGGTATTGCGTTTAGATCAAGACCACTTCTGACACCGTTCTGATAGTCAAAATAAGCCGCTGCTCCTATCATTGCGCCATTATCCGTGCATAGAATAGGACTAGGCACAAGGAACTCTACGTTACGTTTCTCGCAGGCCTGATCCATAGCATGCCTAAATGCACCATTTGAAGCAACGCCACCAGCTATAGCAAACTTATCTCCTCCATATTCGTCCAACGCCAACATTGCGCGTTTGACAAGGGAATCAATAACTGTCTTTTGAAAGGATGCCGCTACATCAGCGGAATTGATTTCTTCTCCCTTCATATTCTTTTCATTCAAATAATTAAGAACTGCAGATTTCAATCCACTGAAACTAAAGTCATATGGATGATCCGTCACCTTGGCCTGCGGAAAATCTATCGCATTAGGATTACCTTCCAGCGCTTTTTTTTCGATTTTGGGGCCACCGGGATATCCAAGACCAATAGCTCTTGCCACCTTATCAAATGCTTCTCCTGCAGCGTCATCCACGGTTCTTCCTATTATTTCATATTTTCCATAATCCATAACTCTTACAAGGTGTGTATGACCGCCTGAAACTATAAGGCATAAAAACGGAGGTTCCAGATCCTTGTGTTCAATATAGTTGGCACTTATATGGCCTTCAATATGGTGAACACCAACAAGTGGTATTCCTGCTGCATATGCCATTGCTTTGGCAAAAGATGATCCTACAAGAAGGGGTCCTACCAACCCAGGCCCATAGGTAACTCCAATTGCATCAATATCCTTAAGAGTAATATTTGCATCATCAAGTGCCTTTTGTACCACTTGATTAATTCTCTCAATATGTTTTCTAGACGCTATTTCCGGAACAACGCCACCATACAAAGTATGGATAGGTATCTGAGTCGATATTACATTACTGTGAAGTACGCGGCCATCCTCTACAACTGCTGCCGCAGTCTCATCACATGAACTTTCAATTCCAAGTGTAAGCATTAATGGTACTTGCCTCTTTTCCATTTTGCAAAATTAAATATTTCTATATTACTCGAAGTTATCTGGATTTCCATCAACTAGCTTCCATGTAAGGATCTTCCAGTTTCCATCCTTATCTTTTCTAAGACAATAGTCTTGGTAAGTTCTCAGGAAGTTTGAGCCTTCTTTTGAAAAGTAATATGCTTCAACATAAGCACATTCATAGCCTTGGACTTTTTTATACTCGATATAGCTAGAATTTTCCACATCAGAACTAACTATTCTGGCTTTTCTGTCAGAATAAGATTTAATATCTTTTTTAACTCCTTCAAAATAAGCGTCCTTTGGATTTGCCTTCAAAAGATCTTTATCCATAAGCTTTCTAGCTTTACCCGCAAGAATCTTGATTTCTGCATCGCTGTGCTTTTTGGCATAGAATTCAGTAATTATCTGGTTATACATCTTTACAACCGTTCTAGGCGTCTTAGGATAATTTTTATCCAGATCTATGTTCTTAAGCATAGCATATTCGGTAACACTCTCTGATTTCTTAGATGTGCTACTCTGACTCGTTTTTCTTGATAAATAGTAATAATATCCCACAATAAGTGTTGCCATTATCACAAGTGCCACGCCAATACGAATCACTTTTCTCATGACTAGTCCTCCTTATCAGAAAAATCAAACACTTTAATCCTTCCGTCATACCCAAGGGATGTTCTCGGGAATATCTTCGTAACGTCATTCATATATCTCTTTGGTGCCACAAGAGATGGGCTAAAATGTGTAAGCCACATTTCATCAACGTCTGCATCCTTGCCCATTTGAGCTGCCTCATAGAAAGTCATATGCTTAAATTGTTTTGCTTTTTCCTGCTTATCAGGCTCACCATACATGCCTTCGCAAATAAACAGATCTGATCCTGCTGCACATTCAACAATTTTATCAGTAGGTCTTGAATCCGTACAATAAGTGACCTTGATCCCTTTTCTGGCAGAACCCATTACCAAATCAGGAGTATATATTTCATCTCCATCCGCAATAGTCTCCCCTTTTTGAAGTCTATTCCAATATTTAAGAGGTATATTTTCTTCCTTTGCCTTGTCAGCATTGAACCTACCGGCCCTTGGAATAGAAATTGAATACCCATAACATGTAACGTTATGTTTTACTCTAAATGCGTGGATCTGATATCCCTTAAGGGTCAGGTCCTGTTCCTGTTCTTCTAATTCGATGTATTCCACCGGAAATGGTAGTTCCGGAGCAACCACACGGAGAGAATCAACTATTCTCTTAAGTCCCTTTGGACCTACGATCGTCAGCGGATCTTTTTTTTCAGAATTACCCATCGTAAGTAAAAGTCCAGGAAGACCACTTATATGATCTGCATGGAAATGTGTTATCAGTAACGTATCAACAGGTTTGGGACTCCATCCGCATTCTTTCATTGCAATCTGAGTTCCCTCTCCACAATCTATCATAAGGCTGGACCCATTAAATCTAGTCATTAATGAGGTCAGCCATCTGTCAGGAAGCGGCATCATGCCGGCAGTCCCTAGCAAACAAACATCAAGCATATATATTCCATTTCTAAATCTGTATCAAAAGGTCCTTCATCTCTACAATAGCATCTTCTGTCGGAAATCTGTAGAAATTTTTTCTTATTCCAGTTGGTATAAAGCCGTATTTTCGGTAAAGTTCCTTTGCCGGCTCGTTAGAAGATCTGACTTCCAGATAAATCTGTGACATTCCGAGTCGCAGGCTCTCTGAAACAAGCTTTTCCATTAGACTGCTACCTATCCCATATCCTCTATATCCCGGACGAACTGCAATATTCTGCAATTCCCCCTGATCCGATGCATAGTACAATACAAAGTATCCTAGCACATCCATTTTATCATCCATAGCAACATAGATTTCTGCCGATGATAATTTTATCGCATCCCTAAAGCTTTTTTCGCTCCAAGGTTCACTGAAACATTCAGCTTCTATTTTTGCTATTTCTGCAATACTTACTTCAGTGGCCGGAGCTATTGTAACCTTAATTTTTTTATCTACATTATGTGTTGTTACAAAATTCTTGTCTTCTGAAAAAGCATTATTTTCCTTCATTAGCTTTTCTCTCACGTTCAGCTTGAGTCTCACGTAGATATATAGGTCTATGCTCTTCCGCTGTTTGGATCCTGCCTTCCTCTGCATATTCTGATGCAAGAAGTGCCACCGATGAAGCCCTTTGCCTGCACAAATTTCCAGGTGCATAGAAATGTACATTCTCAAGATTCTTATCTATATAATCTCTAAATACAGGAACTCCATCCCCAAGGAAAGTTATAGGTTCATTATACCCGGACAATTCTTCTATAAGGGTATCTATTTCCGTTGCATATTCCTCATGAATTACTTTAAGTTTCTTCGATGTATCTGTAGCATCCTCAAATCTATATATTCCAGTATAAGTCTGATGTCTTCTGGCGTCCATTATCGGGCAGATAAGACCATCAGATCCCCACATATTATAAGCCAGTGCATCTACTGTCGGAACTGATATTATAGGCGTGCCCCAGGAAAATGATAGACCCTTTGCCGTTGCCGAGCCAATCCTAAGACCAGTAAAACTTCCAGGTCCTCCTGCTGTTGCAACATAATCAAACTCATTAACTATAAATCCAGTCTCTTTTATAAGCTTGTCAATAAGTGGTAATAAAGTAACTGAGTGTGTTCTGGTGTAGTTAAGAGTGTATTCCCCTATTATTTCCTTATCGCTTGCTATCGCTACTGAGCAAGTAAGCCCTGAAGCATCAATTGCCAAAATGTTCATCAAAATACCTTGTTTCTATTATCGTAATGTTTTATTTGTATTTCTGCTATAACTATTTTTTATCCTAATTTATATTTTTAGAAAACACTTACTATTTTCCATCATATCTGAGTAATCGTGATTTTCCTATAGTCAAATCCCTTTTCAGGTGCCTTTTCTATCAAAATCTTAGTATAATGCTCTGGCATGATATCTTCTATCATCTCTGCCCATTCTATAAGGCTGACTCCATCGCCAAAAATAGCATCATCAAATCCGGTCTCTTCCATCTCCTCCGGTTCTTCTATTCTATACACATCAAAATGATAGAATGGGAGACGCCCTGATTTATATTCCTGAAGTATGGTAAATGTAGGACTTACCACTGGTTCTTCTATTCCGAGTCCCTCGGCCATACCTTTGGCAAATATGGTTTTTCCTACACCGAGATCTCCAGATAGAGCAAAAACTGCTCCGGGTGTCGCACCGTCTACAAGACTGGCTGCAAGATTCTCTGTTTCTTTCGGCGAATATGATTCTATAATCATTTCCAAATCTTTCTCTCCAATTAAATAAACGATTTATAATTTACTATCTATAGCACTCATAAGTTCCTCATAGGTCTCATATGCCGGTATATCAGGATTAGATGTTTTGATAGCATCTGTACTCTTAAACAAAAAACCGGCCTTACTATTTCTGATCATTCCCAAATCATTAAAACTGTCTCCACTTGCTATTGTATCATATCCAAGAGCTTGAAGTGCCTTGACCGTTGTCTTTTTAGTCTCTGGGACCCTCATTGTATATCCTTCTATATAACCATCTCCGGAAATTGAAAGCGTATTGCATAATATAGTGGGATATTTAAGCTTTTTCATGAGAGGCATTGCAAATTGCTCGAATGTGTCACTGATAATCATAACCTGCGTTTTCTCTCGTAGCGCATCCAAAAATTCAAGTGCCCCCTCGATAGGGGACATTCCGGCTATTGTACGCTGAATGTCATAAATCTTCAAGTTGTTCTCTTTCAGTATATTCATCCTGTATTTCATAAGTACATCATAATCCGGTTCATCTCTGGTAGTTCTATTGAGGACTTCTATCCCTGTTTTATTGGCTACTTCAACCCATATCTCTGGTACTAATACACCTTCAAGATCCAAACATACAATATTCATATTTTCTTCCTCTTTTCCATATTGATTATACCCATTATTAAAGACAAGAAAAATAGCTTTGCAATATTATTACGTTAAAAATCTATCAGAGAATTATGCTTTTGACAATCTTTTGCTGATATTATGCAATAAAAAAAGAAGCTCATATACAAATACAAGCTTCCGTTTATTAATCACACTTTAAAATTTTCTCCAGATTTTATACTACTTCGTCCGCTGTCCTCTGATTTTGGATACGAAATAATCGTGCTGGTAGTTCCTCCAGACACGTAAGACTTGCCACATTCCGGGCAAATCGATGTATGTATTGTGACCGTAGCCGCCAGAACTTTACCGCCTTTTTCTGCTGCCTTGGTATATGCATTAGCTACATGTTCTCCCTCATGGCCTCTGACGCTTGCACCCGCCGCTTCTGGAGAAATATGTGCTGCCGATTTAAACGAAACATTTTCATCCGATCCATCTTGATATTTTCGGTTCTTACAGGTCTGACATTCTGCCGGTGATGAACTATATCCGTTATTCACCTTATGATTCATATCATTTTCTATATTGCCAGAAGCCGGCACTTCTTTTGGCACAGCACTACCAGATGTAGGATTCTCAGTGTTTCCTACATCTGTTTGATTACCAAGATGGTTATCATAATTTATAAAATTTGGGAAACCTATCATACCAGTATCCATATGCGATTTCTCCCATGTTCAAAAAAACTCAAGTAAGTCAAGTTACTTGTTCTATCAAATATTATACAGATAACATCGTACCTCAAGCGTACCTATGATTCTACTCTGTCATAAAAGCATCATGAACCGCTCTTGCTGCCCTATCTACATCTGTTTCATCAAGAAGAACCGTTACTCGGATCTCTGAAGTAGCAATCATTCTTATATTCACATCAACCGAATAAAGTGCTTCGAACATCTTGGCTGCAATTCCGGGATTAGACTGAATACCAGCTCCAACAATCGATACTTTTCCTACATCGATCTCAGAATCCATCGAATCATATTTTAATACATCTTTGATCTCTTCCAATGCTTTTTTGGCATCTTCTGTATCAGCATCAGCCACTGTAAATGAAATATCTTTTTTACCTTCATGACCGATAGACTGAAGTATCATATCGACATTGATATTATGTTTTGCCAATTGGCTAAAAAGCTTGAATGCAGTACCCGGCTCGTTTTTCAACCCAACAAGTGCAATTCTGTCTACATGCATGTCTACAGCGACTCCGCTGATTATCATACTTTCCACTTTAGAACCCTCCTTTATGATAGTTCCTTCCTCATTTGTCAGACTTGATCTTACTACAACCTGAACTCCATATTTTTTTGCCAGTTCAACTGATCTGTTATGAAGTACTTGAGCGCCTAACGTGGCCATTTCCAACATTTCATCATATGATACTGTTTTTAATTTTTTTGCCGTAGGTACTTGTCTGGGGTCTGCCGTATATACGCCGTCTACATCTGTATATATCTCACAGGCATCCGCGTGGAGAACTGCTGCAAGTGCAACCGCAGTTGTATCAGACCCTCCTCTTCCAAGAGTTGTAACGTCATCATATTTTGTAACTCCCTGAAATCCGGTTACAACAACTACTTTGCCTGCATCTAGTTCATTCTCTATTCTCTCTGTATCTATTTTTTTAAGTCTTGCATTACAAAATGCTGAGGTTGTCTTCATGGGTACTTGAAAAGCATTAAGTGAAACTGCAGGAATTCCCATTCCATGAAGTGCCATCGCCATAAGTGATACTGAAACCTGTTCACCTGTGGACAAAAGCATATCAATCTCTCTCTTAGGCGGATGAGGATTGACTGATCTCACTTTTTCTAATAACTCATCCGTTGTATCTCCCATAGCTGAAAGAACTACGACGATCTTATTGCCCTTTTGATAATCTTCAGCGCATCGTCTGGCTACATTTTTTATGCGATCAGCATTAGCAACTGATGATCCTCCGAATTTTTTTACTATCAGCATGTTTTTTATCCTTTTTCTTTTGTATCTATTTATTTATTATTTTTCACTTTTTCCCCTGTAAAGCAATTTCACTTATCATTCCTTGATTCTAATTTTCTGAATCACTCCATCGAGTTCATCTAATCTATGCAATATTTCCTCGTCCTGGTGTTTTCCCGTAACAAATGAAATCTCGTCATCATATATGCTTTCCATAAATTCTGCATCAGGAAACATATTCTCTGCTTTGTTCTTTGTTGTCTTTGTTGTATCTGCTCTGACAAAAAATCTGCTTTCCGTTTTACCTGAATCAGCTAGCTCTAAGTTGTTGCCATCCCAGTAAAATTCATACTCCGGTTCATCTATTTTTTTAGCAAGAGCAATTATGTCAGCGCAAACCGCACTGGCTGTAGGGAGTGAGCCTGCCCCGCTTCCATAGTACATACTATCACCAAGCATATTACCCTTTACAAATATCGCATTAAAGGCACCATTTACAGAATACAGTGGATTATCATTCTTGATCATGTATGGAGCAACTCTAAGACTATAGCTTCCATTTTCTCTAGTGGCGTTAGCAATAAGTTTAATAGCCATATTCATTTTCTTTGCATATTCTATATCTCTGACAGATATGCTTGTAATCCCCTCAACAGTAATCTCATTAAAATCAACATTATGGTGCGATACCATTGAAGTAAGAATTGCTATTTTCCTAGCTGCATCAAAGCCTTCTATATCTGCAGTCGGGTCTTTTTCGGCGTAGCCTTTGTTCTGAGCATCCTTTAGTACTGTTTCAAAATCAGTTCCGTTTTTTGCCATTTCTGTAAGCATATAGTTGGTTGTTCCGTTTACTATACCTGATATCTCTTCTATCTGATCTGCAGTCAGGCAAGTATCAAGTACCCTTAAAATCGGTATTCCACCTCCAACTGATGCTTCGCACATGAATCCAGCATGATTCTTTCTCGCTATTTCCTGAAGTTCAACTCCGTAATCAGCTACCAGTGCCTTGTTAGATGTTGTTACTGATTTACCGGCCTCTAAACACCTTTTCACAAATTCAAATGCTGGGTGCAATCCGCCCATAGTCTCTACAACAATCCTGACTTCAGGATCATTTATTATTACATCTATGTCTTTTACTATTTTATCTCTATGTGGGTCTTCAGGAAAATCCCTAAGATCAAGAATATATTTTATATCCAGTTCTTCTCCAACATTATTTTTAACTACCTCATGGTTTTCTGTCAGTACCGTGGCTACTCCTGAGCCTATGGTGCCGTACCCCATAATTGCAATCTTCATCTTTTCCCTTTCCATTGAAATCCAACTCTTTGTATTCTTTTTTCTAAAGAAAGACGAGCTGTCCCAATTAAGAGACAGCTCGTCTTTTATTGTCAAGTAGCGTTGGTATTTCAATAACAGTTCACTTGATACTTTGTTTTGATGCCGACCTATCAGTCGACTTCAACGCCCTTCCACTTGGGTCTTCCAAGGGAAATCCATTTCAAATATCCATTCATAAACAAATCCAAAGCTCCATCCAAAACATTTTTGGCATTACCAGATTCTACTCCGGTTCTAAGATCCTTGACCATTGTGTATGGTTGAAGTACATATGACCTTATCTGACTTCCGAATCCATTTTCTGATACTTCTCCTCGAATCTCGGATGCAAGAGCTTCATTTTCTTCTTCTTTCAGCATATACAGCTTGGCCTTTAGCATCTGCATGGCCTTGTCCTTGTTCATATGCTGTGATCTTTCATTCTGACAAGTTACTACAATTCCTGTTGGTAAATGAGTGATTCGAATCGCCGATGAAGTTTTATTGATATGCTGACCACCAGCTCCACTTGATCTATAGGTATCGACTCGAATATCATCATCTCTTATCTCTACATCAAGATCTTTTTCAATATCCGGCATTACCTCGCAGGATGAAAACGAAGTCTGCCTCTTTCCATTAGCGTTAAACGGAGAGATCCTAACCAGTCTATGAACTCCATGCTCAGATTTTAGATATCCGTATGCATTTTCACCATTAATCTGAAATGTAACGGACTTAATACCTGCCTCATCACCTTCAAGCTGGTCTAGCACTTCAACTGTGTAACCTTTCTTTTCCGCCCAACGGGTATACATTCTGAAAAGCATCGACGTCCAGTCACATGCTTCTGTTCCGCCTGCTCCTGCATGAAGAGTAACTATCGCTCCTTCTGAATCATATTCACCAGAAAGGAGAGTCTTGGTCTGTAATGCCTCCAGATCTTCACAGAATTCATCATATTCTGCCTGAATCTCTGGAACCATATCTGGATCATCTTCCTCATTAGCCATGACAATATAATCCATAATGTCATTGTACTGATTTTCCAGTTTATCATAAGTCTCTACATCATCTTTGAGACTCTTTAATTCCTTTGTCTTTTCGGTGGAAACCTGTGGGTCATCCCAGAAATCTGGGGCTTCCATCTCTCTTTCGAGTTCTTCTATCCTATGACCTTTATTAGCCAGGTCAAAGTGAATCCCTCGCCTCCTGCAGTGGCTCCCAGAAGGTTGCCAGATTGATTTTTATTTCATCAAGCTCTACCACAGAACATCACCTCTTTCAAAAAACGGTTCCTTTGGCTTCATAAATCATATACATAAGCATTTCCCATTTGGAAACGCTAAGTATTGGATTGTATTGTACTAATTATTATTTAATACTTCAATAGCTTTCTGAATCTGATTATCCAGAGTTATATTGTATTGATCATTCTCTGTTCCCAAAAATTTATATTCCAGTTCAATATCTGGCTTGATGCCCTTACCATGAATGCATTCACCTGATGGGGTGTAATATCTGGACGTTGTAATCTTTACCGCACTTCCATCATTAAGTGGAAGAGTGGTCTGAACTATTCCCTTACCAAATGTCTTGGTTCCGACTATTGTAGCTCTCTTGAAATCTCTCATCGCACCTGTAAAAATTTCGGCCGAGCTTGCTGTATTGCCACTTGTCAGCACAACTGCAGGAATATTAAGATCTTTTTTGTCATCAGATCGATAATCCTCTTCATGTCCGTTTTTATCCTTGGTGTATACAACTCTGCCTGCAGGAAGGATATCGTCAAGTATGGCTACAACAGAATCAACCATTCCGCCGCCGTTTCCTCTAAGGTCATATACGACCTTGGTCATCCCCTGTTTTTTAAGCGCAGCTACTGCCTCTTCAAAATCTTTTTGTGTTCCGTCTGAGAACTGTGTTATCTCTATATAGCCAATGTTATTATCCAGCATTTTATATGAGACAGAAGGAACTATTACTTGCTTAAGCTGAACCTTTACATCATTTTCTTTTCCATCTCTGGAATAAACTATATCTCTAACGGTTCCTTCTTTTCCACGTATGTAGTCGGAAATGAATTTATTAAAATCTTCAGCCGCTGACGTCTTATGTCCATCAACAGATATAAGAGTATCTCCTGGTTTCAGTCCTGCCGCTTCTGCCGCAGACCCCTCGTAAACATCAATAATGTCAAAATTGCCAGTGGTCTCATTTAATTGAAGTACTGCTCCGATTCCTGCATAATTACCAGAAAGTTCTACCATAAGGTCCTTATACTCATCTGCAGTGTAATACTCTGTGTATTTATCTCCGGAGCCTTCAAAAAGTCCCTTATAAATGCCCTCCACCTTATCCTTGTGAGGTACAGCCTTATAATAATATTCATTCATCAGTTGATCCAATGCTCCAAGCTTCTGAAGATTCCTAACTGACAAGAAATTGTCGCCCACACGAAAGTTAAATACTGCATAAAAAATTATACAAATTATAAGCATAACAGCCAGTGTTCCGGTTATACCTGCAAAAATTCCCTTTCTGAAAGGTCTCTTTTCATTATCATCAGGTGCATCATTGTAAGATGATGGTGTCTCCTGATAAATAGGAAACTCTCTATCCCTGACATCAGTTTCCACTTTTAAATCCTTTGCCTCGGTCTTCGGGGTACTAAGATTCTCTGCACTGCTATTCTCTGAATCCGGCATTATTTCGTCTAAAACCTTTTTTTCTTCCGTCATAATATTGCCTCTGTTTTTCCTTTGATTTTTAAATTAAATGGGCTGCAATGCACTCTAAGCACATGCAGCCCCTAAAAGCACTATATTATCATCAGACATTAAGATGTCTATGAAGTGTAAATCTACTTCCTATATATCCTATTCCGACTCCAAGAATAAGTGCGATCGGCACTAGCGTCTTAAACACACTTGTCTCCGGAACAAACTTGAATAAATTGGATAAAAATTGATATTTCGAAGCAATATAAACGATAAGATTCTTATACATGAACCAAAGAATGATCAGCGGAATAATCGAACCTGAAAGTCCTATCACAACTCCCTCAACAATAAACGGAGCTCTTACAAAACTATCTTTGGCTCCAATAAGCTTCATTATTGCAATCTCTTCTTTTCGAACTGAAATTCCAACTGTAATGGTATTACTTATCAAGAATATAGCAACTGCTATCAGTATTATGATAACTGAACCAAATATAACAGAAATCAACCTACTAAAATCCGTAAGCGTTCTGGCTGCAACCTCCGACTGATGTACTTCTCTTACTCCCTGAAGCTTGCTTAGATAAGTCACGAGTTTCTGTTGTGATGATACATCCTTCATAAATATCTGATAGTTGTCAGAATCTGCAAGGGGATTATCATTGGCAAATGATTCTGCCAATTCCTTATTACCACCATAAAAATCCTTGATAACTGTATCAAATGCCTGTTTCCCTGATACATATTTATAACTTGAGACCTCAGTACGGGCCTTAATATCATTGCCTATTGCGTCCTTTTGCTCCTGTGATATTCCTTTTTCAAAAAACACGGTTACCGCAACGCTTTCTTCAACGTTCTTCAGCATACCAGAAAAATTAACACCCAGGGAAAAGAATATTCCGAACAGGAAAATACATGCAGTCATAGTGGCTACTGATGCAAGAGAAAACATCTTATTTCTCCAGATGCTTTTAAAACCCTGTCCAATGGAATACAAAATACTTCTTAATCTCATTGGTTAAAACTCCTCAGACGATTCTTTATCACAAACTATCTGTCCTTTTTTGATCGTGATGACCCGCTTATCCATTTTTTCAACGAATTCAAGATTATGGGTAACAACTACAACCGTAGTACCCTTCTCATTGATTTCTTCCAAAAGTTTCATTATTGCCCATCCATTAGGATTATCCAAATTACCAGTGGGCTCATCTGCCAATAATATCTTCGGCTGATTAACAAGAGCGCGGGCAATTGCCACACGTTGCTGTTCGCCTCCGGACAGTTGCCTTGGAAGAGAACGATATTTTGCTGCCAGTCCTACCATTGACAATATTTCCGGCACGCTTTTCTTGATTTTCTTATTTGATGTCTCTACGACCTTCATTGCAAAGGCAACATTATCATAAACAGATCTATCCTGAAGTAATCTGAAATCCTGAAATACAACACCTATATTTCTTCTGAAATACGGAATATTTCTTCTCGTAATCCCAGCTAGATTCTTTCCATTTACAAATATTCTTCCTTTTGTTGGTTTCATCTCATCAAGAAGCAGCTTGATCATAGTTGATTTGCCTGACCCACTCACTCCTGTGATAAACACAAACTCTCCGGGACGTATATGCAGGTTAATATCACTTAATGCTGGTACACCTGTCTGATACGTCTTGCTGACGTGTTCCATTTTTATCATAAAAAATCTCCAAATTACTACTTACTTAGAAGACATGGTCTTCCATGTAGTTCATATATTCTACCACCATAAGAGCAATCTTGAAAGTGATTGCATCCTCAAATACACGAAGATCAAGTCCTGTGCTCTTCTGGAGTTTATCCAATCTATATACCAACGTGTTTCTATGTATATAGAGCTGTCTCGAAGTTTCTGAAACATTTAAACTGTTTTCAAAAAATTTATTAATGGTCGTAATTGTCTCATCATCAAAATCATTAGGAGACTTGCCTTTAAATATTTCATGAATAAACATTCTACATAGAGGAATAGGAAGCTGATATATCAGACGGCCGATTCCCAGTACAGAATAAGCTATAACCTTGTTTTCCCTAAAGAATATCTTGCCTACATCAAGAGCCAGATTAGCCTCTTTATATGACTTGGATACTTCTCTAAGCTCATCGCATGGAGTTCCATAAGATACTCTTACATCTCTACCCTCTGACTTCATGGAAGTCACAATGTTCTGGGCACAAGACACAATATCATCTTCTGTATCATTTTCACTTAACTGTTTAATAATGATAACACTGTTCTCATCAACCGCTGTAACGAAATCCTCAGGTCTCTTTCCAACTATCGAATGAACATGTTCGATATCTGACCCATCCTTGCTAGGACCCGTCTCTACGATCAGGCAAACTCTTCTTGCCTTGTACTCAACGTGAAGTTTCTTGGCTCTATTAAAAATATCAACCAAAAGTAAATTATCCAATAACAGATTCTTGAAAAAATTGTCCTTGTCGAATCTCTCTCGGTAAGCAACCAGAAGTTCCTCGATCTGGAACACAAGAATCTTGGCGCAAGCAACCGCTTCATCGTTCTCGCCTTTGGCGACAGCAATGAATTCCAAGTGCTCTTCATCATATACTTTTATAAACTGGCAACCAAATATTACCTGACTGTCAGCATCTGACCTCGAAAAGTCATCTACCTGAGAAACATAGCTCTTGGAATCTTCCATGTTAGAAGCAAGGACCGTGCCCTCTGCATCTATTACGGAAAGTTGAACATGTGTAATCTGTGTCAGTCCATCTATTGTCCTTTGAAGAACCTGATTTGAAATCATTAAACTTCCTCCCCATATCATGCCACTTGGCATATACAGAATGTACAATTATTACTAGCGAATTTATGTTAGTTTTTATACCACACTTTAAAGTTTAATATAAATCGCATAAAAATAAAAGAGAAAATTTGGTGGTTTTATGCATTATTTAGTAAACGATTAAGTTATAACTTGTTTTTAATGTGTTGTTGATTTTTATTTAATCTTACAAATTTAATTATTTTGTAATATTCTAGCATACTTTCAAAACATTCGCAAAATAACATTCCATTTTCCATTACTGAATTACTATTTCGAAGTCAACATTTTTATCATATTTTTTTGATTTTTATCATATAATCACAAAACTGAAGTTTGTTTTTGGCTTATTTTAATATTTCCAAATTGTGGACAATGTTGATAGTTTCGTTCATAAGTCGATTTTTTAAGGTTTCTAGGTGTTTTTTTGTGGATAACTTTTGTTTATTACTTTTGTTTATTTTTTATTTATAAATTTATTTGGTTATTTTTTACATAACCTTTGTTTTTGCTGACTTCTATGGATCTATTGTGGATTTACACATCTTCAATCAGTTCAAAATCACCGTTTTAGTGGATTAATATTTCAACATATTGATAAAATGATGGTAAAGCCTACTTTTAGTATATATTAAGCCATAAATATTAGTTAAAAACAAATCGAAAAAAAAGACTCCTGCAGATTAGCATGAGCCTTTTTTGCAACATTATCAACAATTCAATTTAGAATATTCTTCTTACTGCAAGGATATTTCTATAACCTACGTTAGTGTATATGATCCCTGTTTTAGGGTTGGATGCATTAACTATAGTTCCATTTCCTGCATAGATTCCCACGTGACCGCTATAGCAAACTATATCTCCTGCCTGCATATCAGATGTGGATACACCATATCCAACACTTCTCATAGCTGCTGAAGAATGAGGAAGACCAACACCAAAGTTGGAATATACACTCATTACGAATCCAGAACAATCGGTTCCGTTTGTAAGGCTTGTTCCACCGAATACATAAGGATTACCAACGAACTGTGATGCAAACGATACTACTGATGATCCTGAGCTTCCGCTTGCTGATGAATATGATCTGCTAGCCGTGCTGCCCTTGACTTTCTTGGAAGTACTCTTTGCCTTGGCAGATGCTGCCGCAGCTTCTGCTGCCTTTTGAGCCTGTTCTCTCTCCTGCTGTTCAGCGAGAAGTCTTGCTGCTTCATCACCTTTAGATTCTGCATATGTGTATGTCCTGGAAAGTGTTATGAAATCAGTTGAGACGAATCCATCGCCCTCTTCTGTATCAACCTTAACCCAACCTGTACTCTTCATTGAATCATCAGTAACAGTAAGATCATCCGTTCCAGGAACCATTGTCAGAACCTTAGCATCTTTATTGGCATCCTTACGAACGTATAATGTCTGAGCAGTAACCGTAGCTACTTTTCTAGAAGCAGAATCGATTGTTGCCTGATTTCCAACAACTAGAAGATCTTTTCTGATATATCCAATAACATCTCCTGATTGAACCTGATACCATTCGCCATTTTCACTGAGTACTGTAGCTTCTCCATTAGGATAAAGTTTACCGGTGTAATCACTGTTAGCATCTGGTGTAGATCTGATGTAAACATACGATGTGACATTTGCAATTCCAATTTTTGAAATATCCGCATTGTCATAAGATGTTATATCCTGTGATGTCTGTGTGGCTTTCGGTGTCTCTGTTGTGTTCTGAGCCGCCGCAGTCTGTGTTGCTGTTCCAGTTGAATCAGTTTTATTCTCTGGTGCTGCAGTAGCAACTGCTACCGAGTTATTTTTTGATGTATTAGCATTAGAGACTATTCCTGACAGAAGTAAACTTACTCCTGATCTGGTATTGTATGAACTACTCTTAACATCATTGGCTGCATCTTCGATGCTCTTAACGCCCTTAGTTGTTGCTGCCGAATTAATAATTGCTCCGGATACACCGGCTACAGGTGCTGCGCTAGAAACAAATGCTCCTGCTCCAACCATTAATCCTGTTGCAAGTGAAAGTGTAACCGCCTTTACAGCTTTGCGTGTCCAATTCATTATTAACAGTACCTCCCAAATAACTTTTTGTTCAAATTATTACGAACTTGTTACAAACATTTCTATCGTATTGTAACAGCTGAGTATCATTATGTCAACACTTTTGGGGCATGCAAATGTTAACAATTTGTGACGCTTTATAACATTTCAATTTTCTCTTCTTGCTATTTTTTCCTGATAATAGTAGGCATAGAACGGTTATGCATTTTTACAAATCATTAATAGTATGTTTACCTTCATACTAAGTTTCTTCTCTGAATTGACATAATTGCATTGGCACCATCTGCGGTAGCTGTAACAATCTGTCTCAGATTTTTTGTTCTGACATCACCTGCAGCAAATATTCCGGGTATGCTTGTAATACAGTCTTCTCCTGCCTTGATATACCCGCCCTCATCTGTCTCAGGTAGACCTGATATGCCTTTTGTGTTAGGCAATATACCCACTGCCATAAAGACACCGTCTACTGATATAGATGAAGTCTCATCAGTCCTTTTATTCTTTAATACAAGTTCTTCAACAAAATCTTTTCCCTTGATCTCATTTACAACGGTATCATATATTACTTCTATGTTCTCTTTGGATTCAACCTCATCCTGTAATATCCTGGCTCCTCTAAATTTATCCCTGCGATGTATAAGATATACCTTGTCACAAATACCAGATAAATATATTGCATCCTCTAGTGCTACGTCTCCACCGCCAACAACTGCCGTTGTCCTGTTTCTAAAGAAAGCTCCATCACAAGTGGCACAATAGGAGACGCCTGCACCTCTGAGTTCTTCCTCTCCAGTGACTCCGAGCTTTCTATGACTTGCTCCTGTTGCTATAATCACATTTTCGGTACTATAGGTTTCTTTCTCGCATGTTACTATTTTGATTCCATCTTTATCTGAAATATCCTGTACCGTATCCCTGGCAAATTCTGCCATAAGTTTTTCAGCATGTTCTCTAAACTTGCCTGCCAGTTCCATTCCTGACAGCCCAGGTAATCCAGGATAATTATCTACTTCATATGTATCAAGAACCTGACCACCACTCATTGGATTTTTGTCAATAATAAGTGTCTTCATTCCAGCTCTTCTTCCGTATATAGCCGCAGATAAACCGGCCGGCCCGTTACCAATTATTATCAGATCATAATTTTTCATTCCACTTTTCTCCTTTGTTGGTTCATGTTTCATCCAGTCATCTCAACTACTTTATTTAGTAGGTTAGATTTTCATCTACCACCAGTTATTGCATTTGGTTAATGTTTCCGCCTTTTCAATCACTATATTTGTCAGATAATTTACCTAATATACTAAATATTTGCTGCATGTTTTTAATATAAAATTATTGAAAATTGACAACTTTTATGTCATACTTCATTTACACTCTTTTGAAAGGAGATGTTTTCAATGTCATTTAACGCATTAAGTGTTGCATTAAATAATATTACCACTGCGAATTCTTTCAGTACAGGAATTCTTGGTAAGGAATTAGATAGTCAAAAACAGATGGGACAAGCTATCGCGAAAACTATCTCTGAGGCTCCTGCGCCTTCCCTTGAGCGTATGGTCAACCCATCAATCGGTGGTAACATTGATCTCTATGTGTAGGTTCTATTTCGTCTGAGTCTATATATATAGCATATATGAATTTAAATTCAAATATTATATAGTGATTGATTCGATATTAGTTTCTTCTTATTATATGTAGTAAACTTTATTAGCACATTTTGCATGTGCTTTTTATATATCACATTATATTTTACGCAATATAATATTGTCAAGTGTTTTTTGGATAATATATAAACCCCCTGACAAAAGGACAGGGGGTTTATATTTGTTCTAGACTTTATCAGTAATAAATCAGACCTAACAAAAATGCATCAACACTTATCAACATTTCTCGTTGCCACTACAGACACTCCTGTATCAGCCACATTCTCAATAATTGTATCTCCTATTTCAGTAGGGGCTTCAACCACTACATGGTTGATCTCATCCATAACCTTGAAAATCGCTTTTTTAGGAACATCTGACTCTGTCTTTACAGAGAGTCTATGTTTATCGCCATTTTTGATGACAACAGTAGAAGTAACAATTCTGGTAGGGTTCGTAACTTCTTTTCTTGCATAGATGTCTCCCGTGGCACATGTGTTACCTGTAACACTCTTAACAACACCATCTTCAATCTCAACATGGAGCTGGCAGCCCATAGGGCAGCCTATGCAGGTAAGTTCTCTTAATTCTGTCATTTTTTACCTCCTTTGCCCTATTCTTCTTCCACTTTAATAATTATCTTTTTAATATTACCAGCTGCTTCAAGCTTGGATTTCTGAAGAATTACCTGTTCCATCTCTCCTGGAGCCATAATTCTCTTTTTAATATGCATTACCCTGTTATCATCAACGTATACATTTACAAACGCATCCTTATAGACAGCGCCAACTCTGAATCGAACTGTAAGAAGGTCATCCATCTTACTTACATCAATCGTGCTAGGAACCGTGTATCTAGCGCCTCCCTCTGCTTTAAGTTCAATTATCTCTTTGGACTTTTCAGCTTTGCATCCGCCATCCACAAACTTAGCTGCATTTTTGCCAGCTCGGTCAGCTTCTTCTGATACAAAATCAACAAGATCATGAACATGAAGAACGTTTCCGCAAGCAAAAACACCTGGAATCGATGTTTCAAGGCTCTCATCTACAATAGGTCCGCTAGTAACAGGATTCATCTCCACTCCTGCTCCTCTTGAAAGCTCATTTTCCGGAATAAGACCACAAGAAAGCAAAAGCGTATCACAGGTATATCTCTCTTCTGTTCCTGAAATAGGTTTTCTATCCGGTCCTACCTCAGCAATAGTAACTGCCGAGATGTGATCTTTTCCCTCAATATCAATAATTGTATGCGATAATTTAAGAGGAATCCCAAAATCATCAAGACACTGGACAATATTTCTCTTTAAGCCACCAGAATAAGGCATAAGCTCGGCAACAACCTTGACATTGGCACCTTCAAGTGTCATACGACGTGCCATAATCAGTCCAATATCACCAGAACCTAGGATAACGACCTCACGTCCAGGCATATAACCTTCAATATTTACCAATCTCTGAGCCGTTCCGGCAGAAAAGATTCCAGCAGGTCTGTATCCAGGAATGTTCAAAGCTCCTCTCGGTCTTTCACGACATCCCATAGCAAGAATTACTGCTCCTGCTTCTATCTCAAACATCCCGTCTTCACGATTCATAGCTGTTACTACACGATCATTGCTGATATTCATTACCATCGTATTAAGCTTGTATTCGATTTTCTCATCATATACCTGCTTCATATAACGATATGCATACTCAGGACCCGTGAGTTCTTCTTTGAATGTATGGAGACCAAATCCATTATGAATACACTGGTTTAAGATTCCACCCAGTTCATGATCTCTTTCGAGGATCAGTATTTTCTGTACTCCTGCTTTTCTGGCAGAAATAGCTGCTGCAAGACCTGCAGGGCCACCGCCGACGATTACGATATCATACTTGCTCATCAGTCAATTCCTCCCTTTGATCTTTCAAGGACGATATTGGATGCACCGCCACTCTTAGTTATTTCTTCCATCGGAATACCAAGTTCTCTATTAATGATCTCCATGGTTCTAGGTGAACAGAATCCAGCCTGACAACGTCCCATTCCGGCTCTCGTTCTTCTCTTAATTCCATCTAATGATCTAGCGCCAAGTGGTCTGTGAATCGCATCAAGAATCTCTCCTTCAGAAACAGACTCACAACGGCAGATAATATTGCCATATGCAGGATTTTTCTTGATAAGTTCATGTCGCTCTTCGACTGAGAGGTCAGTAGGATTTAGTATACCCTTTCTGGTTCCTATCCAATCTTCCTTTTCTTCTAGTCCTAATTTTTCCTTGAACATATTACCAACCATACGTCCAATTGCCGGCGAGCTCGTAAGTCCAGGAGACTCAATTCCTGCGCAATCAAAGAAGCCAGGAGCTTCATCCACCCATTTAATAACAAATTCATGATGATCTTCATGCGCACGAAGTCCAGCAAAGCTTGTAATTACATTTCTTCCGATCGGAAGATCCTTAACGTGCATTCCTGCCTTCTCCATAAGATCATTGATACCATCCGCAGTTGTTGCTGTAGATTCTTTATCATCAATATCAACTGCAGTAGGTCCTACTATCATATTGCCATGAATAGTCGGAGACACAAGAACTCCCTTACCTAGTTTGGTAGGCTGAGGGAAAATAGTGCATTTTGCAAAATCGCCCATAACCTTGTCCAACAGGCAATAATCTCCACGTCTTGGTGTGATATGAATCTTATCCTTGGCAACCATATTATGGAAATAATCTGAATAGACACCGGCAGCATTTACTATATATTTTGTCTTGTATTCACCGTTGTTAGTTCTAAGATGCCAGATACCATTTTCATCTCTCTTAAGAGTTTCTACCTCAGTGTTGAAGTAAAAATCAACTCCATTTACATTGGCATTTTCAGCCATAGCAATGTTAAGCATAAACGGACATATTATTCCACCTGTAGGGGCATAAAGGGCTCCTTCTACATCGTCCGAAAGATTCGGTTCAAGTTCGAGAACTTCTTCTCTAGAAAGGATCTTCATATCCTTAACGCCATTTGCAATTCCTCTATTGTATAGATCCTTAAGACCATCTAATTCCTCTTTGTGAATACAGACAACCAATGATCCATTTCTCTTGAATGGAATATCGAGATCTCTTGCAAGATCTCCCATCATCTCATTTCCCTCTAGGTTAAGCTTGGCCATAAGGGATCCTTCTGCAGCGTCAAATCCTGCATGAACTATGGCACTATTCGCTTTAGAAGTTCCAGAGCAAACATCCTCGCCTTTTTCGAGAACTGCCACATTCAGATTCTTATATTTTGACAAGTTTCTTGCAACTGAGCTTCCGGTTACACCGGCACCTATTATAAGAACATCATATATCAATTTGCGTTCTCCTTTCTTTTACTCATCTGGTTTATATATCTGATATCCGGTAAATTATCCGGGATAATCCATTTTTCTATAAAAAAAGTCAGGCAATAAACGTGACCTCTCACGTTCATCATGCCCGACTTTTTCTCTAACATCTTATTATTATTTTTTAAATGTACTTTTATAACAATGTAGTAATCAATATTACCTAGATCATATGCTCATTATATTACAATGCTAAGCTACCTGCAAGAAGTGCTCCACAGATACCACCAAGAATAGGCATAATAGCCGGGATCCAAGCGTATCCCCACTGAGCGTCTCTTTCGCCAGGGCAGAACAGAGCATAAGCTAATCTAGGAGATGTATCTCTTGCTGCATTCATAGCGTATCCTGTCAGACCACCAAATGAAAGACCAACTGACATGATGATGCCCCATACAAATATGAAGTTGAGACCTGTCTTACCTGTAATTGCAGGAATTCCGCAGATGAAGAACAGAAGGCAGAAGCCACATACGAACTCTGAAAGAGCTGCAAATGGTGTGCTGCACTGTGATCCTGTACAGAAACATCCACGCTTAACGTTAGCGTCAGGTGTAGCAACTAATTGCTCATGGAAGAGGATTATAAGAACTATTGCTCCAACAAAACCACCAGCCATCTGGCCTGCAAGATACATAGGAACTACACTCCAAGCTACCTTACCAGCAACTGCAAGTGCAATTGTAACTGAAGGATTGAAATGTGCTCCAGTTGATGCTCCAAATACGAAAGCAGGAAGCAGAACTGCGAGACCCCATCCAATAGCTACGTGAACTGTGTTACCACCTTTCATTCCTGATTTGTTCAGGTTGATGTTACAGCATACGCCATCACCTAAGAGAACCAGAAGTGCCGTTCCGATAAGCTCATTGATAAAAATTGTCATAAAATTATTCCTCCCTTTGAAATATTTTATATACAGGGCGGTTCCTTTCCGCAAAAACCGCCCACATTACCTTTTCCTAAAAGTGATCCTATTTAGCCCATCCAAATGTGGATTTAACAGCCTGATTCCAGCCCTTGAGTTCTTCGGCTCTCTTCTCATCTGTCATATCAGGCTTAAACTCCCTATCTACAGACCAATTCTTAACAACATCTTCTTTATTCTTCCAATATCCAACTGCAAGTCCAGCAAAGTAAGCTGCGCCCATAGCTGTTGTCTCAACACATGCAGGACGACGAACAGGAGCATTGATGATATCAGACTGGAACTGCATCAAGAAATCATTCTTGCAGGCACCACCATCAACCTTAAGAGCTGAAAGATGGATTCCGGAATCAAGTTCCATAGCATGAAGAACATCATATGTCTGATATGCAAGAGACTCAAGAGTAGCTCTGATAATATGATATTTATTTACGCCTCTTGTAAGTCCTGTAATAGCTCCACGTGCATACGGATCCCAATAAGGAGCACCAAGACCTGTAAATGCAGGTACTACATAACATCCATTAGTATCCTCGACCTGTGTTGCAAAGTATTCTGAATCAGGGGAACTGTCCACAATCTTAAGCTCATCACGAAGCCACTGAATAGCTGCACCAGCTACATATACAGAACCCTCAAGGGCATAATTAACTTTTCCATCAAGACCCCATGCAATTGTTGTAAGTAGTCCATTCTTTGAGAAGATAGGCTTCTCACCTGTATTCATAAGCATGAAACATCCTGTACCATATGTGTTCTTGGCCTCGCCTGATGTAAAGCATGTCTGGCCAAAAAGTGCACACTGCTGATCTCCGCCTGCTCCTGCGATACGAATAGAGCCGCCAAAGAATTCCGGATCAGCTTCACCATAAATGTAGCTTGAAGGTTTAGGTTCAGGAAGCATAGATCTTGGTACGTTGAATTCCTTAAGAATCTCATCATCCCACTCAAGTGTATTAATGTTAAACATCAATGTTCTTGAAGCATTTGAGTAATCTGTTACATGAACTTTTCCCTTTGTAAGTTTCCAGATAAGCCATGTCTCGATAGTACCAAAGAGGAGCTCTCCCTTTTCAGCACGCTCTCTTGCACCTTCGACATTCTCAAGTATCCATCTGCATTTCGTTCCTGAGAAGTATGGATCAAGGATAAGTCCTGTCTTCTGCTGGAATGTTTCTGTAAGCCCCTTTGCCTTTAATGACTCTGTATAGTCTGCTGTACGACGGCACTGCCATACGATTGCATGATATACAGGCTGGCCTGTAGTCTTGTCCCAAACAACTGTTGTCTCACGCTGGTTAGTAATACCGATAGCTTCGATATCACTAGCTGTAACGCCCAACTTTTTCATAGCTTCACGTGCTACAGAGAGCTGTGTCTGCCAAATTTCATTAGCATCATGCTCTACCCAACCACTCTGAGGAAAGAACTGTGTGAATTCCTTCTGAGCTACTGAACACATCTCACCCTTCTCGTTAAAAAGAATACAGCGTGCACTTGTTGTTCCTTCGTCGAGAGCCATTACATACTTAGCCATCAAGTTACCTCCTTTAATATTAACCTCTTTGTTTATATGTTAAAAGCGCTTTAACATTACCCGATTTACATGAACCAAACATCACGGTTCGTAGTTGAAATTGCTGTGGCTCCAGCATCCAGTGCATTGACCACATCCTCTTTATCCGTTATAAGTCCGCCTGCAATTATGGGGACACGGCTTATAGAGTTTATCTTTCTTATCATCTTCGGTACAACTATCCCGGGAAGAAACTCTATAAAATCCGGCTGAACTCCACCTGATTTCGATTGTTTTTCAATATTAACCAACGCCATACTGTCTAATACAAAATGCCTAAGTACTGTATTAAGTCCAATGTCCTTGGCATGTGGAATAAGATTATTCTTTGTAGTTATTATTCCATCTGCATTTGTAGCTTTCTTGATATAGTCAGCTGCAATTTCTCTGGAAGACAATCCGTTTATCAGATCTATATGTACCATGGCTGTCTTGCCCATTTTTTTGACCTTGTCAACAGTATCCGGAAGCGAGCATATATCTCCATACAGGAAAAATATCACATCGCAATCACTTGAAAGTGCAAGTTCAAGTCCCTGGTCATCCTTGACTGCAGCAATGACGGGATTAGCTTCTACTCTTTCTTTGAATTCGCTATACATCGGCTCCCCTTCCGGTAAGAAATGTCGGTCGTTCATTACAAGACCATGCTTACACCCTAAAGCAATAAAAAAAGACACAGCGATATAAAGCAGTTCCCGCTACTTCATCACCACATCTCCTCTCTCTCTGGTCTTTATTAACTTGTGTATATAATATCATAAGTTGTGTAAATGCACAATAATCTTTTTTGTCTGATAATTGTTTTTGTTACTTTTGCACATAGTTAGTTAACATTATGTAAATATTTGCTCTACCAATTTCTGCTCTAAAACATCAAAAAACCCAAAAATAAACTCTTGGTCTACTTTCGGGTTTCTTGATATTTACGGCTCAAATTCTTTATTTTTGATAGAATATTTGCATATTGGTTTCCATTTGTCAAAAAATGCACAATTATGCTTTATATGTATAAAAAAATGCACAATTATAATTTTTTAACAATCTTTTTCTGATAAAAGATGGATAATTCCATCAATGATATCAATTTTTCTTTCCTTATAAAGCTGACCAACTGCACGCTTAAAAGCATTCTTGCTAAGTCCGGTTTCCCTTAGAATAACTTCTGGAGTTGCTCTTTCACTAAATGGAAATACCCCTGAGTACGATTCAAGCAACTTTATAAGAATCTCTCCATCACTACCAATTTCTTTATAAGCTTCTTCTCTAAGAGACAAGTCGAGTTTCCCGTCTTCTTTTACTCCTGTAACATGAAGTGTCAGAACATCTCCAATTTTAAAATTTTGAGTTTTCTCATGTCTAGGAATCATTCCTAGATATTTGTCATCTACAGCAACAAAAGTTCCAAAATCATGGCCCAGCTCAAAAACACGTCCCGTTACAACATCGCCTGTATTGTATGGTGCATTCTGTGACATATATGTCCATATGTCTCTCATCGTGCATGCCGGACGTCCGCTTTTATCAACATACATACGTACAAGAACAGTTTCTCCTTCTTGCACTCTTCCTTCCATTTCTCTAAACGGAAGAAGCAAGTCCTTATCAAGGTTCCAATCCATAAATGCACCTATTGTGCTGACCTCTTTTACAGCAAGAGCTGCGACCTTATCTTTGGAAATAAGCGGAGTCTCAGTTGTTGCGATAAGTCTGTCGTCTGAGTCCTTATATATAAATACTGTTATCTTATCTCCAACTTCTGCGCCTTCAGCCAGATACTTTTTTGGCAGAAGAATAGAAGCTTCATTTTTGTTGCTGCTTTCTGATTCTTCGGCCTGGCTCTTTTCATATCCAAGGTAAGCGCCAAAATCTGTGAATCTAAGAATCACAAGGCTCTGGTATGTACCTACATCAAAGGCATCATCTGCCGGATCATGACGATTTGTTGACTTGCCTCTTAGTCCACCTCTGTCATTGGAAAACTTACCATTCCTGTCACCATGAGATTTTCTATCGCCGTAAGGCTTTCTGTCTCTATCTCCATCTCTTGACGGTCTGTCTCCGTATGACTTTCTCTCGCCATAAGGCTTTCTGTCTCCGTCTCTTGACGGTCTGTCTCCGTATGACTTTCTCTCGCCATAAGGCTTTCTGTCCCCGTCTCTTGACGGTCTGTCTCCGTATGACTTTCTCTCGCCATAAGGCTTTCTGTCTCCGTCTCTTGACGGTCTGTCTCCGTATGACTTTCTCTCGCCATAAGGCTTTCTGTCTCTATCGCCATCCCTTGACGGTCTGTCTCCGTATGACTTTCTCTCGCCATAAGGCTTTCTGTCTCCGTCTCTTGACGGTCTGTCTCCGTATGACTTTCTCTCGCCGTAAGGTTTTTTGTCTCCGTCTCTGGAAGGTCTGCTTCCGTATGACTTTCTCTCGCCGTATGACTTTCTGTTTTCTGATGGTCTGCCGTTTCTTCCACTTGATTCGTTATCTCTGTACATTTTTTATCCTTCTTTTATCTTAATACAAGGTTATTTCTTTAAAATAACCGTACACAAGGTGCTTCCGTCCACTTTTTCAAGATTAAACACTTCAGTATCCATATCAAATACTTGTTTTTGCTCTGATGCTGCATCCGAGCTTACTATATCTGCTTTCTCCTGATTTAAACCTCTATATATTATAATTTCATCATTCAGCAAGGCCTGCGCAACATATCCGACCTGAACCTCTTTGATCTGTGTGCCTTCCGGCAAAAGAGCAATTGCTGCTGAGACATATCGCTCGTTGTTCATATGACCATTTTTATCAATCTGAAAAGACCTGACCACAAACCTCACAGCTTCCATCTTGTTCTTGGGAATCGGGAGTTTCCTACCTGCCCACTTACCAGGAAGCGGTTCATCCACTCCGTATTTTCCCATGATTTCATCTGTAATCTTCCTTGGCATCAATCTGTCAAGATCAATAATGGACCAAATCGAATGAGCTCTTATAATGACATCGTTCCCAATAGACATAGTAAAATCTCTATATGCAAAGGGTCCATTTTGTTTAAGCGGATAGGTCTTTACTGACACCGTTTCTCCGAGCTTAGGTAATTTGTCGATCTTAATGTCCCATGACAAAATTATCCATCCCAACGGATGACCATCTTCCTCCATATCCATAGCTCCCACATCCACTGATTGAAAAGTAGATATATCCTGGAAATAATTGATTATAGCCGGGACTGTAAGATATCCGTCTATGTCAGTTTCGCTGAATCTAATTCTGCTTTGGATCTCATACATGATTACACATCCTTTGAATAAAACTATCCCAAACTTTATGACTTCATTACTTACACAAAAAAGCACCATGGTAATAACCACAGTGCTTGCATAGCTGGCCCACAAGGATTCGAACCTTGAAGATGACGGAGTCAGAGTCCGTTGCCTTACCATTTGGCTATGGGCCAATGTTTTTGAAGTCAACAATAGATATTATATAGAAACACACAAAAAAAGCAAGCATTATTTTCTAATTTTTTTAATTTTTCTTATTGTTTGTTATTTTAAGCATTATATGCTTCATTCATAGAATCCTTAAAATCCCATCTTGAACTACATATGTAACCGGTGGCAAAGCTTGCGGCACTTTGGAGGTACTCAGTATCTCCATTAGATCTTTTCTAGTCTGTTCCACATTGATATCAGGAATCATTGTACTAAATGTCTCATTATCAGTATAACTAATTCCTTCTATATATATGTCATTTTTCCGAAAGTAATTTTCTATAGTAGAACCATTGGAATAATCCACTGATATTTTATATGGACATCCCGTCACTGTTTTTGCTATCTCTGAATTATCAATAGCTCTTCTGGCCGCTTCCGAATACGCTCTCGCCAATCCACCTGTTCCAAGCTTCACTCCGCCAAAATACCTGGTTACCACAAGAATGATATTAAATATATTGCGACCATCAATAATATCCATTATAGGACGGCCTGCCGTCTGTGATGGCTCCCCATCATCAGAAAGCTTTATATTATCTCCATTTTTCCCTATTTTATACGCATAGCAATTATGTCTGGCATCATAATATTTTTTTCTGACAGTCTCCAATATATCAGTGACTTCATTCTCGCTACTTATATAATATGTTTTTGCTAAAAATTTTGATTTTTTTTCTTCGTATTCTCCGATCCCGCTTTTTACGACTATATAGTGGCTATCGGTATCTATCAGCATAGGGCAGCTCCATTATTTTCAAGGTTTTTGGGTTTCTTTATTATAACAAAGTTTTCTGTTATAATACATTGAATTAAGCATTGATTTTCGGAGGTAATATGAATTACGGGAAAACTGATTTAATTAATAACAACAAAAATAACAACATTGAAAAACGTAAGAAGAAAACATTTTCACTTTTGTTTCTGAAGGGACTTCTGGTATTTATCCTCGTACTTATGTGCGGAGGACTATTCGGTATGTATTCCTTTGTCAAGAGTCTGGTTTCAGAACTTCCTGATGTTTCAAAAATAGACATTTCTCCTAGTGGGTACTCTTCAAAAGTATACAATGCATCCGGTGCCGAAATAGAGACACTGGCATCATCGGGAGCCAATCGAGTATATGTCTCTTTGAACGAGATCCCTGATGACCTTGAAAATGCCTTTATAGCAATTGAAGATTCCAGATTCAGGGAGCATAACGGAGTAGACCTTCGCGGTATCATGCGTGCTGGATTTACAGGAATCGTTTCTGGCGGCAATTTTTCTCAGGGTGCATCAACTATTACACAGCAGCTTTTGAAAAATAATTTTTTTACCGGATGGACAGAGGAAAAAACTCCAATTGATAAGATCAAGCGAAAGATTCAAGAACAGTATTTAGCTGTTCAATTGGAAAAGGTCACCAGTAAAAATGATATTCTCGAGAATTATCTAAATACCATAAACCTCGGGCAAAATACTCTTGGTGTTGAGGCTGCTGCATATCGTTATTTTAATAAAGATGTAAAGGATCTCACTCTTTCAGAAGATGCTGTCATAGCAGCAATAACTCAGAATCCTTCGGGCAACAATCCTATTTCCCATCCTGACAAAAATGCAATTCGCCGGGAAAAGGTTCTTAAAAATATGTTGAATCAGAAGTTAATAACTTCCAAGCAATATAATGAAGCTATCAATGATGATGTGTATACCCGTATTCAAAGTGCCAATTCTGCTATTTCTGCAGATTCCACAACTAGTTACTTTGTAGATGCCATGACTGATGAAGTTGTAAATGACTTGGTAGACGCCGGATATTCAGAGACTCAGGCCTTTCAAAAACTATATGCAGGTGGTTTATCTATTTACTCTACACAAGACCCTAAGGTTCAGACTATATGTGATGAAGAGGTTAACAATCAGTCCAATTATCCTACTGCACCTCAGGTTTCATTTTCATATAGACTAACGGTTAATAAAGCCGATGGAACAACCAAGAATTATAGTGAGCAGACGATGCTGTCTTATTATAAGGAAAAGACCGGCAACAAAAACTACAATATCAACTTTCCAAATCAGGAAACTGCTCAGGCCACAATTGATAAATATAAATCAGAGATCATGGGTGCAGGTGATACTATTCCTGCCAATGGTGAAACAGTAACATTTACCCTTCAGCCTCAGGTCGCATGTACCGTAATGGATCAAACTAATGGACATGTGGTCGCCCAGGTAGGTGGACGAGGTGCAAAAACAGGAAGTAAAACCCTTAACCGTGCAACAAATGTTACAAGACAGCCAGGTTCTACATTCAAAATATTGACGGTTTATGCTCCCGCTCTTGATTCCGCCGGAATGACACTTGCCCATGTAGAAGATGATGCTCCTTATTCCTATACAAATGGAAAAGAAATTCAAAATGCTTCTCATACTTATAATGGCTACACCACATTTAGACAAGGTATATATGACTCAATAAATATCGTGGCTGTAAAGGCAATTTCGGAAATTGGAACTGGACTTGGTTTCCAGTATGCACAAGATTTTGGTATATCAACACTTGAAAGCGGAGACAATAATCAGGCTCTGGCAATCGGCGGTATATCCAAGGGTGTTAAGAATGTAGAGCTCACTGCAGCATTTGCAACAATTGCAGATAGTGGCAAGTACCACGAGCCTATATATTACACTAAGGTCCTGGATCATGATGGTAACGTTCTTCTTGATAATACGAAAAAGGAACAGACTGATAAGAAAGTTATAAAGGAATCTACTGCATGGCTATTGACCAGCGCAATGCAAGATGTAATGTCAATGGGTTCCGGTACCAAGGCCGCATTCCCCGGAATGCATATTGCCGGCAAAACAGGTACAACCAATGATGCCAAAGATTCACTTATGGTAGGATTTACGCCTTATTATACTTGCGGTCTCTGGGGCGGATATGATGACAATGCCAACCAGAGTGTAACTGTTTACACCAAAAATATATGGAAAGCAATCATGTCACGTACCCACGAAGGACTGGCTGATAAGGATTTTGTCCAACCCGATGGCATCACTACCGCTGTTGTATGTAAGAAATCCGGCAAACGTCCTATCGACGGATTATGTAATGCAGATCCCAGAGGAGATATGACCTATACCGAATATTTTGCAGCAGGTACTGAACCTTCTGAAACAGACACTTGTGACAGGCATGTCCGTGTCAACATATGTAATGCATCCGGAATGATAGCATCACCATTCTGTCCCACTAATCAGATTACTACATCCATAAGGATATTAGATGGTAGTCCCAAGACACCTGATGCGTCCTGTGCCATTTCTTCTGCTGAGTTAAATCAGATATGTACAATACACACAAATAATGCAGCGTCCAACCTATTGAATCAGCTGAATGCCGGGAGCGGGGCAATAACCCCGTAAATGCATACACGATTCACTCTTACAGATCATGCAAATTCATGATTTTATGCAATAAAAAAGACTTGACCAAATGGTTCAAGTCTTTTTTATTTAGGAAAAGATTTTTATATCATCACCTAATTCAACACCTATATCATTACCTGTGTCATTCATCAAAGCTTCCGTCTCGGGTATGAATCCATATTCCTCCCGGAAGCTCATCCTTAACCGTATATTCAGAACAGAATTTTGCGAAAATACCATCCGTTTCACTAGAAATCGTGGTTTGCTTATCATCATCACTGTTATACGCTCTAGATATTGCTGTCTGAGCATGGATGTGAATGCCATTCCTACTAACATCCAGCGTAACAGAGATATCCACGTTATAGCCGTCTGCAAGGGCTACAGCCTCTGCGCAACACACTTGGCATAAGATTCTGGCGACGATAAGTTTCCGAGCCGAATCTTTGTATTCAAGAACACGGCGGGCACTTTCTCTAATATCCCATGTTACATGTAGTTCTTTATGATTAGAATAACTATCGGCAATTTCTTTTTGAAGTTCCGATATATACATTATATTTATCATCGACATCTGATGATAATGTCTAAGCACATTATATGCGTATAAATGTCCAACAGAATCTTTTTTACCCGGAAGTGTACTCACTAAAAAGTCCTGAAACTTATTCCATCTTGCTTCGCTTTCCTTGGCTCCCTGATTGATCTGACCCATCATTCTAGCCTTAGATTCAAGCATAAAGTTCTCAACTAATTGGAGGATATCCTTCCTGTAATTAACAGGTTCAAGATACATATGATAAAATCCTGTCTCATTTTGATATTGAAGAAGATCTGCCTTAGTAATTGTCTGAACGCCTATTACACATTCAACGTTTGGGTTCTTAGTCTTTAAATCTTCGACTAATTTGGTTATCTCTTCTCCGCCGAGCTTTCTATTTAGGAAAACCATATCATAATCATGATTCTCCATATATTTATATGCTTCAGCTATATCTGATGCTGTGTCGACCTTAAAATCTTCATCCATGCAAGAACGTCTAAAACTATCTCTTTCGGTTTCCACCGGGTGAATAAATAATACTCTTAGATCCATACAGAACCTCGTATATTCTATACATCAAACATTAAATCACCATAGGAAGGCATCGGCCAATCATCCTTATCTACCAACATTTCCAGACTATCTACAGGTTTTCTGAGCTTCTCCATGTCCTTAAAAACTACTTTGTGAAAATGTTCAGCTCTATCCTTCTGGGATGTAATAGATGCAACATCAGACAGATCCTCTCTTAGCTTCGAAAGTGCTTCATCAATATCACAGAGCTTGTCCTCAACTTTTGTTAAAATGCTTTTTTCCACCTTGCATTCGAGACCAGCAGCACTCTTTATAGAATTAATAGCATCTCCAAGTACTGCTGCATATTTTATACCTGCAGGGATTATCTGTTTCTCAGCAATATCTATCATTGTAAGAGCTTCGATATTTATCGCTTTGGCATACTGCTCATATTCTATTTCAGCCCTTGATGCCAGTTCATTTCTTCTAAATACATGGAATTTTTCAAACATCTTTACGGTTTTATCCGTAGTAAGGGCTGGAATAGCATCATACATAGATGGAACATCTACAAGTCCACGTCTCTTGGCCTCTTCTCTCCACTCTGTTGAATATCCATTACCACCAAATATTATTCTCTGATGCTGAGCTGCAAGCTTCTTGATATAATCGTGAAGAGCCAGGTCAAAATCATCAGCTCCCTCTAGTTCATCACATGCATTACTAAATGCTTCCGCAACTATAGTATTGAGAACAACATTAGGTTCACCTACAGAATCCTGAGAACCTACAGTTCGGAATTCAAATTTGTTACCTGTAAATGCAAATGGTGATGTCCTATTCCTGTCTGTAGCATCCTTAGTAAAATCAGGAAGTGATTTCACGCCAGTCTTCATCATAGTTTCACCGATACTATGAGTGGCATTTCCTGTTGAAACCAGCTGATTAACTACATCCTCTAGCTGTTCGCCAAGGAATACACTCATCACCTCAGGAGGTGCTTCTGATCCTCCGAGTCTCACATCGTTTCCTACGTCAGAAGCTGATTCTCTGAGAATATCTGCATGATCATCTACTGCTGCTAGGACGCAACACAGAACCAGTAGAAACTGCATATTGTCATGAGGTGTATTACCCGGCTCTAAAAGGTTAAGTCCGTGGTCAGTTACCAATGACCAGTTATTATGTTTTCCTGATCCATTAACACCCTGAAATGGTTTCTCATGAAGAAGACACTGAAGCCCATGGCGATTAGCTACTTTTCTAAGTGTCTCCATAATGAGCTGATTATGATCAACTGCAATATTTGCCTCTTCATAAATAGGTGCAAGCTCATGCTGTGCAGGAGCCACCTCATTATGCTCTGTTTTGGCCGGAACACCAAGTTGCCAGAGCTCACGATCAACATCCTTCATGAATTCTGCCACTTTTTCCAGAATGGTTCCAAAATAATGATCATCCATTTCCTGACCCTTAGGTGGCATTGCGCCAAAAAGAGTCCTTCCGGTATATACAAGATCCTTTCTTGCCAGAAACTTTTCTCTGTTAATGAGGAAATACTCCTGCTCTACTCCTACTGAAGGCTTGACATGGGTCGTCTGTGTATCTCCAAACAAACGAAGTAATCTAACTGCCTGTTTATCAATAGCCTCCATTGATCTCAAAAGGGGTGTTTTCTGGTCAAGAGCCTCTCCCTTATATGAGCAAAATGCTGTTGGTATACAAAGTGTCGCTCCAGAATTATCCATTCTTACGAAGGCCGGAGAAGTACAATCCCACGTAGTATATCCTCTTGCTTCGAATGTATTCCTAAGTCCTCCTGAAGGGAAGCTCGATGCATCAGGCTCTCCCTTTATGAGTTCCTTACCAGAAAAAGACATAAGAGTCTCTCCGGTAGACATCGGGGCTGTTATAAATGAATCATGCTTCTCAGCAGTGATTCCTGTAAGGGGTTGAAACCAATGGGTATAATGTGTAGCTCCCTTTTCAATTGCCCATTCCTTCATCTCATGAGCAACTACATCTGCTGTCTCAAAATCAAGCTCCATTCCCTCTCGAATAGTTTCCTTGAGTTTTTGATAGGTCTTTTTAGGCAGGCGTTCACGCATGACCTTATCATTAAAGACATTTTCACCGAAAATATCGGCAGCATTAAAACATCTATTTTCGTTCATATTTCCTCACTTTGTTTTGGTATGTAGCATATTTTTATGATTTGGTATGTAACATTTTTGTATAAGAAGAAGAAAAAGGGTGTTCCGTATGGAACACCCCTTAAAAGATTAATCTCAAGCTTTGTTAACTGAGCCAAAAAGCTGCATTTTCTCTGCAACCTTTGCTTTGATGGCATCAGTACCGGGGGCAAGAAGCTTTCTAGGATCGAATCCCTTGCCTTGCTGGTCTTTGCCTGCTTCGATATATTTTCTAGTTGCTTCAGCAAAAACAAGCTGACATTCTGTATTAACATTGACCTTGGAAACTCCAAGTGTAATGGCTCTTCTAACCATATCATCAGGAATTCCTGTACCACCATGAAGTACAAGAGGCATATCCCCTGTCTTCTTCTGGATAGCATCAAGTGTATCAAATGAAAGTCCAGCCCAGTTTGCAGGATAAACACCGTGGATATTACCGATTCCAGCTGCAAGCATATCTACGCCAAGCTTAGCAACTCTCTCGCACTCATCGGGATCAGCGCACTCGCCCATTCCAACGACTCCGTCTTCCTCACCACCAATTGCTCCAACCTCAGCTTCGATTGAGATTCCCTTGCTATGTGCAAGAGCAACCAATTCTTTAGTTTTCTCTACGTTTTCTTCTATAGGATAAGAAGAACCATCGAACATAACTGATGTAAATCCAGCCTCGATGCATGCCTTAACTCCGTCGTAAGAACCATGGTCAAGATGAAGTGCCATTGGAACTGTAATTCCAAGGGAATCGTGTACTGCATACACCATAGCCGAAACAGTTTTAAAACCTGTCATATATTTTCCGGCTCCCTCAGAAACACCCAAAATAACCGGTGAATGATTCTCTTCTGCTGCTAGGAGTACTGCCTTGGTCCATTCAAGATTGTTGATATTGAAATGACCTACTGCATAATGCCCCGCTTTAGCCTTTTTTAACATCTCTGCTGCATTAACTATCATCAGATTGCTCCTTTCAAAAAGCTTTCATATCCAAATCGTCATTTAATCCTAATAATTATAGATTATTAAAATCTCCTATTCAATAGCGAATATAATTTATATCTCTTTGTCATCAACCATTATAGTAAGTGCTTTATTTATATTTTTGATCTCCGATTCCTTACACTTCCCGCCGAATTCGCCGTCCAGCGTCCATGCGATTTCTTCATTACTTACAAACTTTATTTCTGTTGTCTGGAAAGAATAAAGCATATCTGAATCTCTTTTTCCAGTACTAAGTGCTGAGAAGATCTCTGATATTTCCATTGGATTCTTAGGACTTCTAACCAATGTTACTTCAAAAACTCCATCATTAAGTTCCACATTACCCGGAAGCAGATTTTTGAATCCTCCTACGGAGTTGGAATTTGTAACCATTCCGAATATAAATTCATCATAGATTACATTGCCATCATACTCTACCTGCATCCTATATGAAGGAATATCTCTCAGCTGTTTGGCTCCTTCTAATATATATGCGGCATGGCCAAATATATTTTTCAGATCCTGGCTCGTAGAATATGACACTTCCGTAAAAATGCCAAAAGCGGCCACATATACAAAGGAATCATCATTAAACTCCCCTATATCTATAGGAAAACCTGTTCCCGAAAATGCAATTCTAGCAGCCTCTATCATATCCTTGTCTATACCGAGAGAACTTCCGAAATCATTGGTAGACCCGGCAGGTATATACCCGATCGGGACCTTGACCTCTGATCTCATCATTCCGGTAACGACCTCATCAAGAGTGCCGTCGCCTCCGCTACAAACTACCCTGTCAAATTCACAGGCTCTGTTCTGAACAACTGTTATTGCATCGCCTTGGCTCTGGGTGGTATGAACCACCACATCGCATCCTGCCTTGACCCCTGTATCTAATATTTCGGGCAGAGAACCCCTGATCTGCCCTTTCCCGGAACGCGGGTTAAATAAGAAAAGTACCTTCTTCATATGTCAATCTCTTTATGCTGTCAGGAATTTTTCCATGGCTGTTAGAGCCTTGTCTTCATCCTGTCCTTCTGCGATCACCGTTACCTTTGAGCCTTCTGTAAGTACCAAGCTCATCATTCCCATAATGCTCTTAACGTTTACTTTTTTATCGTCCATCTCCAAATAAACTTTGCTAGTGTACTGATTTGCAAGCTGAACTAAGTGAGCAATAGGTGTAGCTTCTGTAAAACCTGACATCTGAACAACTACTTGTTTTTTCATACTACTGCAATTCCTCCTGATTCCTGATATCTGTCGCGATCTCTGTGATTCGTCTCAGTCTATGATTTACACCAGATTTGCCGATAGGCGAATCCAAAAGTTTTCCAAGATCCTTAAGCGAAACTTCCGGGTGTAATAGTCTCATCTCAGCTGTTTCCCTGAGCCTGGGCGATAATGACTTCAGTCCTCTTGTTTCTTCGATTAATTTAATATCGTTCAATTCCCTGACTGCTGCATCAACCATTTTACCTATGTTGGCAGTCTCACAGTTAACCTTGCGGTTCACCGTATTCTGTATATCTTTTTGTACTCTTACATTTTCAAATTCCATCATAGATCTTGGAGCTTCCATTACACTAAGCATATCTGAGATCTGATCGCTTTCCTTGATATATATCACAGGTCTGCCACTTCGTCTCGTCATTTTTCCGGATATTGAAAATGTATTCATGATTTCAAGAATCTGATTTGCCTGTTCATCGGATCTTGCAACTATTTCTAGATGATATCTCTTTAAAGGATCTGTAACAGATCCAGATGAAAGGAAAAGTCCACGAAGGTACGCTCTTTTGCAACAAGTTTGCTGTAATAAAAGCGGTTCTACCAACGTAGGTTTATCAGTATCCCATTTAATCATTGACAGAAACTCTTCAGCACTTTTGCGCAAAATCAATCCTGTCTCAAAATCATACCCCACTAATATATTCGTTTTTTGTAATAAAGTAAAGTATTTATTAATTAAGCCTGAGTCGCCATTAATTCTGCAATTCACCGGTGTTAATGTATCATTTTTCCCGCCACTTTGAGTGTCTCCAAGTACGGAATATATACTCGCCAGTTCTGCTATTCTGCAATGCCGAGGTCTGGGAATCACTTCCAACAGTTCCTTTTTGACTCTGGCAGAATAAGAAGATTTGATCATTTTTCAATCTTTCTGTCTTTATCCATGTCTCTATCTATATCTCTATGCTCTATCTTCAATCCAAAGCTCTCGGAATGCTGTAAGAGCCTGCTGTATATCTCATTGGCAATAGTAACTGACCTGTGCTTGCCACCGGTACATCCAATTGCAATTACAAGTGAGTTCTTGCCTTCCTTGATATAATTTGGAATAAGGAAGTTCAGCATATCATCTATTTTATCCAGGAAAATAGTAGCTTCTTCATATTTCATGACATAGTCCCGGATAAGCTTGTCATTTCCCGAAAGGGGTCTAAGCTCCAGTACATAATAAGGATTAGGTAAAAACCTGACATCAAATAGAAGATCCGCATCCTCCGGAATACCATATTTGAATCCAAAAGAAAGTACCATGACATTCATGCTCTTGTATAACTGATTCTCCATGAAAATACGAGTCATTTCTTCCTTAAGTTCTCTGGTAAGGAGATGGCTAGTATCTATTACATAGTCAGCCTTTTCCTTGAGAAACTCCATCTGTTTTCTTTCTTCTTCGATGCTTTCCTGAATCCTGTCATTACCTGAGAGAGGATGGCTCCTTCTGGTTTCTTTGTATCTTTTTACCAGAACAGAATCCTCTGCATCAAGAAATAAAATGTCGCACTTTCTACCATCATTATCTAATTCCGATAGTGTCTCCTGTAATTGATTTAGGTTCTTGCCACTTCTAATGTCGATCCCAACAGCAACCTTTTTAATTGTACCATTGGTCTCAAGCAAGTCCGAAAAGCTCTTAAGAAGCGCTACCGGAAGATTGTCCACACAGTAATAACCCATATCCTCCAAGAACTTAAATGCAGTACTTTTTCCAGAACCGGACATACCTGTTAACATTAGAAGGCTCATGCTTATCACTCACTCCCTAGAATTCTGACTTCTGGTTCCAATCTAACACCTGATTTTTCAAAAACTGTTTCCTGAACATGCTTAATCAGTGTCAGCACATCATTAGATGTAGCACTTCCAAGGTTAACTACAAATCCGGCATGTTTTAATGACACCTGGGCATCTCCAACTCTGTAGCCCGTTAGTCCTGAATCCTGGATAAGCTTGCCTGCATAATATCCTTCCGGACGTTTAAACGTGCTTCCTGCACTGGGATATTCTATTGGCTGTTTCTCCCTTCGCTTTCGCAAAAGCTCAGTCTGATATGCCATTATCGTATCTTTGTCTCCCTGGAACAGATTGATCCTAGCTCCCAAAACTACTGTTTTGGGATTTTCCGAAAAGAAGCTGTGTCTATATCCCAGATCAAGTTCTTCGGCCTTTTTAACGCACACATTGCCATCAGAGTCTAAATACTGAACCTCTGTAACGATATTCTTCATCTCGCTACCATAAGCCCCAGCATTCATATAAACTGCTCCACCAAGACTTCCCGGAATTCCTGCTGCAAATTCCATTCCTGTAAGAGAATTCATTGCCGCCTCTGTTGCCATTCTCTGAAGTGAGATCCCGGCATCTGCTTCTATTACAGCATTATCATGATCTACATATATTTCCTTCATATTTAAGGCAGATATAACAATTCCAGGTATTCCATCATCTGATACCAGTACATTGCTCCCATTTCCCAAAACCAAAAATTGTGCGTTTTCTATTCTTAAAAGTTTTAAAAGCTCTGGCAGCTCATCTCTCTTAGGCATCAGAAAAAGCTCAGCGGGGCCGCCTATTCTAAATGACGTGTGCTTATACATAGGCTCTTCCCTTAGTATCTCATCCTCGGTCAGAATACTATTTAATTTTTTTCTTGTTTCATCTGATATAATTTCTGTCATTTTTTATTTTTCATTTCATTTATTATGCATTCAAAAATGCAATATATCCTCTATATGCTTCGAAGAGATCCACTTTGCTAATTATCTCCCAGGGAGCATGCATATTAAGTACTGCTACCCCACTGTCAATAACATCCATGCCATAATTGCCAAGAATATATGCGATTGTTCCTCCGCCACCCTGATCTACCTTGCCAAGCTCGGCTGTCTGGAATGATATATCTCCATCATCCATGATATGTCGTATCTCTGCTACATACTCTGCAGATGCGTCATTGCTTCCGGACTTGCCTCTGGCTCCTGTATATTTGTTAAATACCAGGCCTTTACCAAAATAAGCACTGTTCTTCTTTTCCATAGTTTCAGCAAAATTAGGATCAAAAGCTGCACTTACGTCAGATGACAATGCTTTTGAATTTCTAAGAGCTCGTCTAACTGAAAGCGCATCATTCTCTCCGCGAAGAGCAGCAATCTCTGCAACAGTATCTTCAAAGAAATGTGATTCCATTCCTGTAGCTCCAACAGATCCAATTTCTTCCTTATCAACCAGAAGGCATGCATATGTCATGTCACCAGGTTCAACGGCTGCAATGGCCCTGTAAGAAGGATATGCGCACACTCTGTCATCATGTCCGTAACCCATGATCATGCTTCTGTCAAATCCGAAATCTCTTGCATCTCCAGCTGGTACTACAACAAGCTCGGCTGAGAGAAAATCCTCTTCTTCTATATCATATTTACTCTTTAGGATATTAAGAATGTTCTTTTTAACAAGATCTTTTTTCTCCTTATCGTCCTCAACCTCATCAAGTGGCATTGAGCCTACAATAACATCGAGCTTCTCGCCCTCAACAACTGTTGAGCCTTCTTTTTTCATCTGATCTGCTGCCAGATGGATCAGGAGATCACTTACACCAAAAACAGGATCTGATGCATCATCACCGATAGAAACTGTTACTGTACTTCCATCTTTTTTGGCGATAACGCCATGAATCGACAGTGGAAGTGTTACCCACTGGTATTTCTTGATCCCGCCATAGTAATGAGTATCCAGATATGCAAGTTCTGTATCTTCGTACATAGGGTTCTGCTTAAGATCCATTCTCGGAGAATCAATATGAGCTCCCAGGATTCTGATACCATCAGATACAGGCTTATTACCTATTATAAAAAGAGAAATTGCTTTCTTTCTGTTTACTCTGTATACCTTATCTCCTGCTTTCAGTGATCCACCTTTTTTGATTATATCTTCAAGATCCTTAAATCCGTCTTTTTTAGCTATTTCTTCGAAAAAAGCAGTGCATTCTCTTTCTGATTTGCACTTAGAAAGGAACTGTCTGTAATCATCAGCAAAGGTCATCAGTTCATCCCTTTTTGTTCCCTCCTGATATTTTGTCCATGCATTCTTCTTTTCCATTTTCTTTTTCCTTTCTCTTAAAAATTATGCTTATTAATTCAAGCCATATTTATGATGGCATAAATATGCTATTCCTCAGCCTCACCGTAATGTCCCCCGGACTTAATATTCTCCTGAACTCTGCGATATAGCTCCTGAGCTGCATTATATCCCATCTTTTTCTGACGATGGTTAACCGCCGCTGTTTCACATATCACAGCGAGATTACGACCCGGACGTATAGGAAGTGAATGACATATTACCTCATTGCCGAGAATGTCTATTCTCTCATCTGTAAGCCCTATTCTGTCATATTCTTCTTCCTGCTTAAACTCTTCGAGTTTAATAACAAGATCGATCCTCTGTTTTTCTTTGACGCATTCTACTCCATAGAGACTCTTAACGTCAATGATCCCAATTCCTCTGAGCTCGATCAGATATTGGGTAGTAGCCGGTGATGATCCCATGAGTGTATGCTCATTAAGTCTCTTTATTTTCACTACATCATCTGCCACGAGACGATGTCCTCGGCGAATAAGCTCCAGTGCTGCCTCCGATTTGCCGATTCCACTTTCTCCTATTATCAGTAGGCCCTCGCCGTATACATCTACCAAAACACCATGAACTGTTTTCATCGGTGCCAATTCCTCGGTAAGATAATAAATTATCTCCGCCATAAATTCAGATGTGCTTTTTTCAGTTCCTAATATAGGAACATTATATTTATATGCAAGTTCAAGTACATAGTCTTCAGGCTGTATTCCTCTACAAAAAATAACTACCGGAAGTTTATGCGATAGAAATTTTTCATATATTTCTCTTTTTTCATGATCAGGCTTTTGATTTAGATATGCATTTTCAACATTTCCTAGTATCTGTGTCCTCTGATTTTCAAAATGCTCATAGAATCCATTAAGCTGTAGTGCTGGTCTGTTGATATCCGAAGTATATATCATATGGTCCTTGAGATCGATCTTGTCAGTATAATTGTTTAGATGAAGGTTCTCAGCCAGTACTAACAGTTTTGCTCCTCTGATGTCTTCCATTATTCAATCTTCTTTCTATTTTCTATGCATATATTCATAGACCTTTTCAGCAGCCAGCATATTCATAGACGAAACATTGGCAAGTTCATCTATTGTAGCGTCATGCATTTTCTCTGCACTTTCATAGGCCTTCATAAGGGCGTTTCTTCTGGTCTTGCCGATTCCCTCTATATCATCGAGAAAAGAATGAACCTGGTACGCGCCTCTTAGTGATCTGTGGTATTCGATTGCAAATCTATGGGCTTCGTCCTGTAACCTGGTTATCAGTTTAAATCCCTCGGAATGCTTATCTATGGGTATCTCTACATTATTGTAGTATAGTCCTCTAGTTCTATGGTGATCATCCTTGACCATTCCGCATACGGGAATATCAAGTGACAGTTCTCTTAGTACATCCAGTGCAATATTGACCTGACCACGACCGCCATCCATCATTATAACATCAGGGAACCTTGTAAACGAGCCCTCATTTTCATCCAGACCCTTTTCTCTTCGCTCACTTCGTTCTTCTCTTCCATGGGTGAATCTTCTGGTTAGAACCTCTCGCATAGATTTATAATCATCAGGCCCCTTAACCGTTTTCAATCTGAATTTTCTATAATCAGATCTAAGAGGCTTACCATGCTCGAAAACTACCATAGATCCTACTGACTGATAACCGCTTGTATTGGAAATATCATATGCTTCCAGTCTGTTTATATCCGAAATATCCAATAGCTTAGAGATTTCTCTCATAGCTCCGATAGTTCGACCTGCTTCTTTCTTGATCTTCTCTCTATCATTGGATAGGACAAGTTTAGCATTTTTCTCTGCAAGTTCTACCAATCGAGCCTTTTGTCCTCTTTTGGGAACGGAAACAGTAACCTTTTGTCCTCGACGGGATGACAGCCACTTTTCAATAGACTCTTTATCCTCAGGTTCACACTTGGCATATATCTCATGAGGTATAAGCGGTGTACCTGAATAGAACTGCTGCAGGAATGATTTCAAACCTTCAGATTCTGATATGTCATCTGAAGTCTTCATAAAGAAATGATCTCTTCCAATCAATTTACCATTTCTAATATAGAAAATAACTGCACAGGCATCCTCACCTTCAGCGGTAAATGCCACAATATCCTGGTCATCTCCATTTGTATTGGTGATCTTCTGTTTCTGAGTACAGAATTTAACCGAATTAATCTGATCCCTGATCTGTGCTGCCCTTTCAAAGTCCATATCATCAGATGCCTCTTGCATTTTTTGTGTCAGCTCCGATAATATCTCCTTATCATCACCATTCAAGAACCGCATTGCCCGTTCTACATTGGTCAAGTATTCTTCCCTGGATATATATCCCTGGCACACACCCTGACACTGCTTCATATGATAATTCAAACAGGGTCTTTCTTTTCCGATGGTCTCCGGAAGTTTTCTGTTACAGTTTCTTATCATAAATAATTTCTGTACAAGATCTATGGTATCCTTGACAGCTGTAGGACTGGAAAAAGGACCGAAGTATCTACTCCTGTCCTTTTTGGTAATTCTTGAAAATAGGACTCGGGGAAATGGCTCTCCCAGGGTCACTTTAATATAGGGATAGGTCTTATCATCCCTAAGCATTGTATTGTATTTCGGCCTATGTTCTTTGATCAGATTACATTCAAGAACCAGAGCCTCTAACTCAGAATCGGTGATTATATATTCGAACCAGGCGATGTGTTCCACCATCTGCTTCTTTTTAATGCCTTCATCATGGCTAGTCTGAAAATACTGATGAACCCGCTTAGTTAAACTCTTCGCCTTGCCGATATAAATGATTCCATCACTAGAATCATGCATTATATAGACTCCGGGGTCATCCGGTAGCTTTTTAAGTTCTTCTTCGATATCGAACATATGTATCCTGTTACTAGTTACTGATTATCGTTGTTATCCGGTGCTGTTGATTCATCATCAGTCCCGGAGTTGACGATTGATCCATCACCTGTAGATTCATTCAACCATTCAGCCTCTCCAACACCATTTGGCCTAGTCTGTGGTTCTTCATCTCTCTCTTCCTTGGCTCTGGCCTCATCGGCCTTGACATCCTCTTCACCTTCATAATATCCTGCTATGAATTCTGAAGAATCTGATATGTCCTCAGGTCTGATCTCTTTCTTATCCTTGACTGCTTCAAGAGCATTGCCCGGCTTGTTGGATACTGTGTCCACTTCGGGAAGGCCCTTCATCTGTCTAAAGATCTTCATAAACGATTTTCCGCTTATCGTCTCATGCTTATATAGGTAACCTGCGATATGATCGAGAATATCTCTGTTTTCTTCCAACATCCTCTTGGCATCCTGATAACATGCATCAATAAGATTCTTAACTTCCTTATCGATTACAGATGCTGTTTCATCTCCACAATTAAGTGAAGCTCTGCCATCGAGATACTGGCTCTCTACAGTTGCTAGACCCATCATTCCAAAGGTCTCTGACATACCGAATCTGGTGATCATATTTCTGGCAATAGAAGTAGCCTGCTCTATATCGTTGGATGCTCCACTAGTAGGAGATTCAAATATAAGTTCCTCTGCCACACGGCCAGCCGTAAATGTCTTGATCCTGGTAAGCAGTTCTTCCTTGGTCTCAAGAAACTTCTCTTCCTCAGGAGTCTGAAGGGTATATCCCAAAGCTCCCATGGTTCTAGGAACTATGGTTATCTTCTGAACCGGTTCGGCATTTTTCTGAAGAGCAGATACAAGAGCATGACCAACCTCATGATAAGATACTATCTTTCGCTCATTATCGCTCATGACCCTGTCCTTCTTTTCCTTGCCGCCGACGGCAACTAATTCAAAGGCTTCAAACAGGTCTTCCTGATTAACATATTTTCTCTGTTTTTTAACTGCGATTATTGCAGCTTCGTTAATAATATTAGCAAGATCAGATCCTACAAGACCTGCTGATGCCAGTGCCAAAGCATGCATATCCACAGTATCATCCATAGGAACATCCTTGGAATGAACCTTAAGTGTCTGTTCACGTCCCTTTAGATCAGGTCTGTTCACTATTATACGTCTGTCGAAACGACCCGGACGTAGAAGTGCCTTATCCAGGACTTCCGGTCTATTGGTCGCAGCCAACACCAAGAGTCCCTTTGATGTATCAAAACCATCCATCTCAGCAAGCAGCTGATTCAGTGTCTGTTCACGCTCGTCGTTACCGCCTCCGAACTTGGAATCACGGCTCTTACCGATAGCATCGATCTCATCGATAAAAATAATACATGGTGCCTGTTTCTGAGCTTCCTTAAACAAATCTCTGACACGGGAAGCACCTACACCTACGAACATCTCTACAAAGTCTGATCCGGCTAATGAGAAAAACGGAACATTTGCCTCACCGGCAACTGCCTTGGCCAGAAGTGTCTTACCTGTTCCCGGAGGGCCTACAAGAAGTGCTCCCTTTGGTAGTTTTGCTCCAATAGCCGTATATTTCTGAGGATTATGAAGGAAATCCACCACTTCCTGAAGCGATTCCTTGGCCTCATCCTGACCTGCTACATCATTAAATGTTATTCCAGTACGTTTCTGAACATAGACCTTGGCATTACTCTTTCCAACGCCCATGGTACCATTTCCCATTCTCTTCATAAGGAAAGCAAACAGTCCCCACAAGATAAGAAGCGGCAGGACAAATGACAGCACATTATAAACCATTGCTGCTGTTCCACTGGAAAGCTCAGCATCGATTTCTACCTTGTGCTTTTTCAAAAGAGGAAGCAATGCATCATCACTGATAAAAGGTGCATAGTATTCTTTTTGAAGTTTCTGACCTGTTAGTTGATAATAATAATTGTTGCGGCTCTGATCGGTATTCTTACCCTTATAATCAGAATCCTTGGTAAGTGTAAAATTGATCTTGTTATTGTCAAAATCAACCTTTTTCACTTCGTTCTTTTCTACCAGACTCAGGAAATCTGAGTAAGAAATCTTTTCAACAGTGCCACCCCCGGCGCTATTGTAGATCATCATAGTGATAAAAATGGCTATCATTGTGAAAAGCAGAAACATCATTATCGGCTGCTTTTTATTATTCTTATCACCCTTTGGGCTGTTATTATTTTTATTGTTATCTTCGTTCATTCAAGCCTCCTTAGCATATTGGTTTATTATAGGAAACACCCGGACAAAAAACAATAGAACTACAGATTTGTTTAGAAATGTTTTAGATATTAGCCAAGGCCGCCTCTATCGAAGCCCTGAAAGAAAATCTCTGCATTTTCAAACTTGTTGCCTTTTCTTATTAAATGTATTATCTCACAATTTTTAAACTTCTGGTCCCAGAAATTATGGAGCGGCGTATTGTTTATTTTTGAGAGTATTGCATGCAAAAATGCTCCATGCGATGTTAGAAGCATTACCTTGTCTGCATTGCTTTCATCATTATCATACTCAACAAGCTTATCGAGAAGCTCTCCAGCCCTATCTATAAGTTCATGAAAAGTCTCTGCGTCCCCAGGCATTACACATGTATCCGGACTAGCAAAAAAATCTCTGTTAAAAGGGTCTGTCCTATCTTTGACACATCTACCCTCATATTTTCCAAAACTCATTTCTATTAGAAGTGGTTCATCTACAAATTCTGATCTATCAATTCCTGTCGCCAATTCCGCTGTTTCCTTGGCGCGAACCAGTGGGCTTGTCCATATATAATCGAAGTGAATACCCTTTTCCCTTAGAAATTCTCCTGTCAGAACAGCGTCCCTTTTACCTTTTTCATCTAAATGTGTATCTAATCTGCCCTGAAGCAGCCTCTCTATATTCATTGCTGTTTCACCATGTCGCATCATATATATTTCCATAAAACAAAATCTCCTTAATACTTAGATTTTAAGAGTTTACAGAGCCATAGTCAAATTATAGAGTTCACAAATTCTTATTATTTTTTACTTCCTATTTAAGGTACAATATGAATATAATTGTACTTATCTATATATATGTTTTTTATGTATTAATGAACTTTTCAATTCAAGATTTAACAAACGGAGGTTATCATGCGTTTATTATTAGCAGAAGATGAAGTAGAACTTTCTAATGCAGTGGTTAGTGTTTTGAAGCATCAGAACTACTCCGTAGATGCTGTCTATAATGGTGAAGATGCTTATGACTACCTAACAGGTCAGGAATATGATGGTGCTATCCTGGATATTATGATGCCCAAAATGGATGGAATAACCGTTCTAAAAAATATAAGAAAAGAAGGTGTCAATGTTCCTGTTCTGATTCTGACAGCCAAAGGTGAATTAGATGATAAAATTGAAGGATTAGACAGCGGTGCAGATGACTATCTGACCAAACCATTTGCCATGAAAGAGCTATTGGCAAGGGTCCGCTCCATTACCCGAAGACAAGGTGATGTTGCAGGTCAAACTATTCCCTACAACGATCTGACTCTCGACAGAAGTTCGTTTTCAATGTCATGCGGTGATGAATCCGTGTCACTGCCTAACAAGGAATTTCAGATGATGGAGATGCTGATGACCAATCCTGGTCAGATCTTCTCACAGGATCAGTTCATGGATAGGATATGGGGATTGGATTCTGATACTGATTTTTCAGTAGTGTGGGTCTATGTCTCATATCTTCGAAAAAAGCTTAAGAATATAGGCAGTAATGTAAATATAAAGGCCACCAGAAATGTGGGATATTCCCTGGACTATAATAATGAATAGATCATAGAAAAATGATCTGGTATATTAATTAGCAATTTCCATTCTTATTTCACATTTCACATTTCACATTTCACGAAGGGATTCTTTCATGATAAAAAAACTACGTGCAAAATTCATTAAGATCACCATGATTTCTGTTTTCATGGTACTTTTTATTCTTATGGGTGCCATCAATATCATGAATTACAGATCCACTGATACTCAGGCTACTGAAAAGCTGAATATGTTGATACAGAATAACGGCGAATTTCCGGAACGGGAAAAAGGAAATCCCTCTGATATTAATTCTGACACTTCTGTTCCACCTGACCTTGATAATTCCGATTCCATTTTTTTTATTGGTGGTGGTTCCGTATTTCAGGACAGAGCAATGAAAGAAATGCCGTTTTCTACCAGGTATTTTACTGTGATCATGAATTCTAATGGTCAGGCAAAATCAGCCAATACAGATCATATCGTTTCCATATCAAACGATTCCGCTATTGCCTATGCCGAGGAACTATCTGCTGATGATAAAAAGACCGGTTATATAGATGATTATAAATACACTGTAACCAAAATAAATAGTAAAATGACTTACTTATTTGTAGACTGCAGTCGTGAGATGTCATCATTCAGGAGCTTTTTGTACGTAAGTATAGCTATAAGTCTCTTGGGACTGGCCTGTGTATTTCTGCTGGTTTTCTTTATTTCTTCATTTGCCGTACGCCCTATCACAGAGAGCTATGCCAAGCAAAAAAGGTTCATAACCGATGCCAGTCATGAGATCAAGACTCCACTAGCCATTATTCGGGCCAACACAGAAGTCATGGAATTGGAAAATGGTGAGAATGAATGGATAAGATCCAATAAACACCAGATAGAGCGGTTGTCATCCCTTACCGAAAAACTGGTTTTCCTCACTAGAATGGATGAAGGCAACGCTCCTCTTATGAATATGGCCAATTTTTCTATCTCAGATGCTGTTTCAGACACCGTTTCTGCATATGGATCCATGTCAAAAACCAAGGGTATATCCATAAAATGCGATATAACGGAAGGCATCAATTATCATGGTGACGAATCCAGAATAAGACAGCTCATCTCTCTTATGATGGATAATGCAATGAAATATTCTTCTGACCATGGGTACGTCAATATTTCATTAAAGAATGACCGCATGAAACGTGTGATAATTTCAATTGAGAATTCTGTTGATTCTATTGCAAAGGGAAATCACGACGAATTGTTCGAACGATTTTACAGAAGTGATAGATCCAGGAATTCCAAGACCGGAGGATTCGGTATCGGTCTATCTGTCTGTGAAGCTATTGTCACAGCTCACAAAGGACATATCCATGCCGAGAGTGCTGATTGTAATCGCATCAGATTCATAGTTTCATTATAACTTTATTATATGGATCAAAGTTCTGCCATCTGAGTCTCGCCTCTTGAGATCCCGATCTCCAAATTACCATTTCTCTCTCTAAGGCTGTCTATAAGCTCTTTTTCTGAGTGATCCTTTTTAAGCTGTATCTCATAAGTAAGTCTGTACAATGATCCCATGTTTGCTGTTTTAACTGCTGTGAGACTATGGTTGGCTGTATACTTATCAAGTGGTTCTTCGAATAGATCTGTATAGTTCAGATCCTCAGGAACCATTATCCTAAGTACATAAGGACTATTATCCGCCTTGCCGATAATCATAATATTAAATGCCACCATCAGGCATCCCAGGATCAGCGCAAATATTACCGCATAACCAAGATATCCCATTCCTGTGATAAGTCCTGTTCCCATTGCCAGAAAAATCGTTGCGATTTCTTTTGCTGTGCCTGGCACTGAACGAAATCTAACCAGACTAAAAGCTCCTGCTACTGCGATGCCAGCTCCAATATTACCATTGACCATCATAATAACTGCACATACAATAGCCGGAAGTAGAGCAACTGTTAGTATAAATGAACCGGTATGTCGACTCTTATATGAATACGCCCATGCCAGGAAGAATCCTATAGCCAGAGAAACTGCTATACAGATCAGAAATGATCCCAGTCCAAGAGAAGCTGAAGTCGTAGTTGATGTATCAAAAATCCCGTTAAAAAATGTTGTCATTTTTTCTCCTTTATTAAATAAATGAAAGTAAACAAATGAATCAAATTCCAAACTTTGATCAAATCTACTGAGCGACTCCAGAATATGCATATCTTCTGGAATATCCACTTCTATATGCATCTGTTATTATCCTGCCGTAGGCTGTTCCATACTTTGAAAATGATTGTGGAAATAGTCCCTCCTCTGTCAGGATCCTGGTAAACCAGATTGGAATAGCGCCACCCGCTTTTACCTCCATAAGTACCTGATCATCAGCGGTTATCCTGATTCCTGAGTCTTTCGCCCTAAGCGTCAGTTCATCAGTTCTGTACTTTACATTAGTGTCAAATGTTATTCGAAAATCATGATCATCAGCTGCGTAATAGGATTCCCTATCATATGTCAAAAGCACTCTAGGCTGTACGCCCTCATATCTATCTATCGCATAATCCAGTTCTCTCATTATCTGTTTGTCTATATCTGAAAAATTATTTTTAACTGCAATTTCCTGTATCAGCTTCGAATTCAGATTTTCCTTATACTCTTTTGATCTGTCAGCATCTCTGAATATCTTTTTGCAGTTTAGGTACATCTCCATTGATTTCAGGTCCATCTGTACTCTTCTCTTATATACAATAGAATCAAATTTCTTTTTTAATTCTATAAATACCATGCTATCGTCATAAGCTGTACAGTAGCTTCTTAGTCGAAGTTTTTCCTTATATATAGGCCTTTCAAGAGATCTTCTGGCCAACAGATAATCAGGTGTATCCATATAAAGGCTGTATACAGTGCTCTTCCCATGTTCGTCAGCCATTATTCTGTCACCGCATTTTTCAACAAGTCTCAGGACCTGATCTATATCTGTCATATATTTAATTTCTACTCTTTTAAAGTTCTTTTGTTCTACCATAATCTCATCTCCCGAACTATGTATATTTGTTTCGTTAGGAAAATAATAGATGATGAACCTTAAAAGAAACTTAAAGATAAAAAACGCGGATGTAAAAAATGAAAATCATTTAATACATCCGTGTTATTTAGATAAGATCATCTATATATTACAATATAAGTACTACTACCATCCTCCATCAATTTTTATCCGGGTATCAGTTATATCATCCCTCGATACTAATCTTTGAAGTATGATCCAGTGCCTTGGTTTTTTCATCATGCTTCGGCATAGTCAGACGAAGAATTCCGTTCTCGTATTTAGCCTTGATGTCCTTGTCCTCATAATCTTCTCCGACATAGAAGCTTCTCTCCATACTACCGGAATATCTCTCCTGGCGAACAAACTTACCATTCTTATCTTTATTTTCCTTTTCTAGTCCCTTATGGGCAGATACCGCCAGATATCCATCATTAAGGCTGACTGTCAATTCATCCTTGTCAAATCCCGGAAGATCGATATCAATCTCATAATTACCATCTACATCACGTACATCTGTCTTCATCATCCTCGCTGCATTCTTGCCATACAGAGGTCTCATCATCTTGGACTCATCCGGCCACGTCATAAAATCTCCGAAATCATCTTCAAATCCATTACTCAAAAAACCTTTTTCAAAAATGCTTGGTAATAACATAAGTCATTCCTCCTTTTTATAACAAATATAAACAACTAAATGTTACATGAATTCCGGAAGCGCTACTTATCGAGAAGCTTTCGCTTCTCCTGTCAGGGAAATTTTTTCTGATTAATATCCTTGATATTAATGCTCTCCCTTCATTCTGGCTATGTTATAACACCATATTTTAGCACTGTCAATAGGAGAGTGCTAAAATATTAGCTAGCTTTTGCAAAACCTTGATTTTACTGGCTTTGCGGATTTGTAAATTTTTATAAAGTTGCATTTTGGAGTATTTTACACCATTTTCACACCACCCCTGACCTAACTTTCACAAGTTCCATCTCAATTCTGCAAATTGCATAATAAAAGTAAATTATAATTATAAAATGGAATGGCTTGAAAAAATAGAGAAAACTTGTTATATTAATTGTTTGTACATGAATTATGAAAGGATTGAATAAATAATGATTGGATCTTATGATAAGAATGTCGGAAATTACACTAATCTGATATGCAAAAAAATGATTAATTATCTAAACTCCAAACTAGCAGAATTTGATTTAACAGCAGAACAATGGCAAGTCATGCTTATATTGTCAAAGCATAATAAGATCAATCAGAAATTACTGGCGGCAGAAGTCAAAAAGGATCAACCCACATTAACAAGAATGTTGGACATATTAGAGCGAAAATCACTTGTTGAAAGACACTTAAGTAAAGAAGATAGACGTTCTTATTCCGTGCATATTACGGAAAAAGGATTGAATCAGACGGAGAAATTATCTCCATATATTGAAGATATATTCAAAAATCTACTGGATGGAATTTCGGAAGAAGATCTAAGTATTTATCTTGATGTTTTAGATAAAATAGATATTAATATAACAAATTTAAATATAAAATGTGGCTAATACAATTTCATCAGCCATATTTTTTATTTTTTTAAAACAGAATAAACAGTTTTCTATTTCTATAAATATGTCACTTACTATTTGACATATTTATTTTTTGGGCTTACTATTAGCATGCTAATTATTGTTATACTAATTATTAGCATGCTAATTTTTAAACACTATTAAATGGAGACTAAAATATGAAAGAACACTCAGAACAAATTTTACACAACAAAAATGAACTTAATGTAGTACCGATTACAATCGCATTGGTATTAGCCGGATTTTTTTGTATGCTCAGCGAAACGGTATTAAACATGGCTTTAAAAAATCTAATGGTGGAATTTTCAATCTCTGCTACTACAGTACAATGGCTAAGTACAGGCTACATGCTGATCATTGGTATTTCCATTCCCATCTCCGCCTTTCTTATCAAAACATTTACAACAAGACAATTATATATCTCTTCAGTAAGTATTTTTATTATTGGTACCATCATCTCCGGAGTAGCTCCTGCTTTTTCCATTTTATTGCTGGGCAGATTAATCCAGGCAGTTGGTACAGGTGTATTGATTCCTAATATAATCAACACTCTTTTAATTATAAATCCTGTTGAAAAACGAGGTAAAGCTCTGGGTATATTTAACCTGGTAATGTTTTGTGCACCTGCCATTGGTCCAACCATTTCAGGACTTATCGTTCAGTCATTTAACTGGAGATGGTTATTTTTAGGTATTGTTCCATTCTCAGTAATCGTACTATTTCTTGGATATATATATTTAAAAAATGTAACTGAAATATCCAAAAGTAAGCTTGATATCAGCTCTGTTATCCTGTCAACAATCGGATTCGGAGGATTTATTTACGGCGTTAGTAATATCGGTAAATCATTCCTTCTCATGGGTGTTCCGATTATTATTGGATGTATTGCATTAGTTGCTTTTGTATTTCGCCAGACCCATATGGAGAATCCAATTCTGGATATGCAGCCATTTAAATATCCTATGTTTACCTTTGGAACCATATTGATTTTCATAATGCATATGATCAACTTCTCTATGATGCTTATCCTTCCAATGTTTCTAGAAGGAGCTTTAGGTCTGACTGCCTTCACTGCCGGTCTTATGATGTTGCCTGGCGGTCTGATCAATGGAATCGTGTCACCGATTTCAGGACATCTATTTGATAAGTATGGTGCGAAAGTTCTGATATTACCAGGATTTCTGATATCCACTATTGTATTCTTTATTTTCTCCCGTACCATTTCACTTCAACTTGCAATACCGGCAATAATAGCTTTACATTGTCTGTCATTATTTGCTGTTGGGTTAATCAATACTCCGGCTCAGACAAATAGTTTAAATCAATTGTCACTGGAATCTGCTCCTCACGGTACCGCCATCATGAATACACTTCAACAAATAAGCTTTCTAACTAAACCCACTTAAAAAAAAAGTATGCAAAAATATATTTTGCATACCTTTTTTCATTTTTATATTAATTCTAATATTTAGAATTAATAGTTCTCTGCATGAACCTCAAAATAAGCCTGAGGATGATTGCAAACAGGACATACTGCAGGAGCTTCTGTTCCAACTACGATATGACCACAGTTTCTGCATTCCCAAACCTTAACTTCACTCTTCTTGAATACTTCCTGGGCTTCGACATTTTTAAGAAGTGCACGATAACGTTCCTCGTGATGCTTCTCAACAGCAGCTACGCCACGGAATTTCACTGCAAGGTCATGGAATCCTTCTTCGTCAGCTGTTTTAGCAAATCCAGCATACATATCTGTCCACTCATAGTTCTCACCAGCAGCTGCAACTCCAAGGTTTGTAGCAGTATCGCCAATTCCGTCCAATTCTTTGAACCAAAGCTTAGCATGCTCTTTTTCATTTTCTGCGGTCTTTATGAACATAGCAGAAATCTGCTCATAGCCTTCTTTTTTTGCTGTTGAAGCAAAATATGTATATTTATTTCTGGCCTGTGATTCACCAGCGAATGCTGTCTGTAAGTTCTTTTCTGTCTGTGTTCCTGCGTATTTATTAGCCATAATTTCCTCTTTCTAGCCATATAACTGTCTTATTTCCCGGTGCTTAGTATTAGATCTCTGTTTTCCAGAGTCCGTGCAGATTACAGTACTCATATACTGCAACAGCCTTCTCGCCATCAGCCAATACGAAATCAGCTACAGGAGATTCACCAGGTTTAAGATTCTTCATCTGATACCCATGTTCTGTCTCTAAGACAATAAACATAATATAATGTTCTTCCATCATAGGATGTAGAACAGATCCAACCTCAACGTGATACTTATTACCATCATTAGTCACTACCGGAACATGCTTCTCTGTAGCAGCATCAACTGATCCCGGTACGAGCTCTGACATATTCTCTCCACAGCACACTGTAGGCACACCTGTGTCATTGAAAAGAACGGTAACCTTTTTACACAACTTACACTGTAAAAATTTCATTTCATTTCCTCCTTTTTGCATGTGACATTATTATTGTTTTCCCCTCCAGAGCAAAATCTTGATAAGTCAAATCCAACTATCATGATCATCTTCTCCAGATAAAGCTTAGTATACCAAATCCGATTAGAAATAAACACAAATATTGAAAATTTTATTTTTTCTTAATAAAAAATTTTATTTATATTCAGAGACCAATGACGTAGGCTTCCCTCTCACTTCTGATAATGAAATCCACGTATAATTATACACAAAAAGAGCCTCTCCATAAGGAGAGACTCTAATATATTTCTATAATGTTTGAATGAATCGTGACTCCCTGTCACGATCTAGATCATATTAAAAGATTATATATACTTTTCAAGATATTTAATCTCAATTTAATTATATATGACAGCTATTTACTTATAATTATTTCAGAAGTGAAAGAACTCCCTGTGTAGCCTGGTTCGCCTGAGCAAGCATTGACTGGCCTGCCTGAGCAAGTATGTTATTCTTGGAGTACTGAACCATTTCTGAAGCCATATCAGTATCACGGATACGAGACTCAGCTGCTGTTGTATTCTCAACGATGTTATCAAGGTTGGCAATTGTATGCTCAAGACGGTTCTGGATAGCACCAAGTGCAGATCTCTGAGAAGAAACCTTACCAATAGCATCACCGATGGCATCAATTGCATATGTTGCATTCATACCAGTGTCATCTGATACATCCAAACCAAATATTCCGAGATAGTTAGCATTCATAGCATCAATAGATATATTGATCTTATTAGCCATGTCACCATCAGCGCCTACGTGAAGGTTAAATGAAAGTGTCTCCGGAACCTTGGTTTTAGCAACTGCAATGTTGAACACATTCAGGTTCTGTGCATTTGTAGGATCAGAATTCTTATGAGTTGCTACTAAAGCAGGATCATAAGTTGCAGGTGTTGCTGATGCTGCTGCTTCTGCCTCAATTGTGCCTGTTGCTGAACGAACAATCTTTCCTGCTGTAATAAGAGTTGTAGGATTTGCCACCTTAGCTGCAGCCAGATGTTGATCAAAATCTGTACTGGTAGTATCCCACCATGATGCGCCTGCACCATCATAGTTGCCATATACTAGCTGCTGTGCTGTTCCGGTTGCCTTATCAAATATTGTAAGAGTATCACCATCTGCAGGAGAACCCGGTACCAGGGCCTGTGCATTTGCAACAGTATCGATCTTAGCGGTGGTAACTATTGTAGAACCAACTAATGCATTGCTTTCTGTATCACCAATTGAGTTAGCCTTGAGAAGTTCTGCCTCTGCCAACTGATATGCCTTAGAAGCAGTAATGATCGATGTATCATTATCATCGATTCCATATCCAGGCTTAGTCGAATCTGTAGAATCATTGGCGTCATTAAGTACATGAAAAGCCTTGCCATTAGCAGTAACATCTGCACCTGATTTGATCAGATCTGCTGCGGATGAACCTGCTGTTTCCTGAGTAGCTGTAGGATTCATTGTATAGAATCCTGCTGTAAATGCTACGGAATTGCTGTTTGTACCTGCAGCATAATAAGTATATTTAACACCATTTACAGTAAGCGCATCACCGGCTGCCGGTGTATATGTAATACCATTTCCGCCCATGGCTGATGATACCTTGCCAGTAACTTCTGCGGCTGATCCTGCAATTGTGTAGTTCTTTCCACCGATCATAGCCTTGTCGCCGACTTCGAGCTTATCCATTGTGAACTTTGCTGTTCCATCGCCGTTATCTGTAAGCTGACCCTTAATACCTGCATCATGAGCTTTTAAATATATGCTCTTCTGAGGAACTGAATTGTCGCCCTTTAATAAATATGTCTCATTGAACTTGGTCGTCTCTGATACACGATCAATTTCTGTTGTAAGCTGTGTGATTTCTGACTGGATTGCATTACGGTCACCCTTTGAATTGGTTCCGTTAGATGCCTGAGTTGATAGCTCTTCCATTCTCTGTAACATTGAGTGAACCTCTGTTAGAGCTCCCTCAGCTGTCTGTACGGAAGATACACCATCCTGTGCATTGGTAGAAGCCTGTGTAAGACCTCTGATCTGTTTTCTCATTTTTTCAGAAATTGTAAGGCCGGCTGCGTCATCGGCTGCTCTGTTAATCTTATATCCTGATGACAGCTTTTCTGTTGACTTTGCCTGGGCTGCGGTTGTAACTCCCAACATCCTGCTAGAGTTCATAGACTGCATGTTATGCTGTACTATCATTGCCATAATTAAATTCCTCCATGATCATTCCAAACATTAAATAATAACTTAAGATACGGGAAATCCTTTCCTTGTTTCCTTCTTCCTAAATCCGTTTGGGAAGATCATCCTTACACTTTCTTTATCGGAATTGAAGAAAAAATCTTAAGTCTTTTTTTGAATTTTTTTAATTTTTTGTAAAATCCTATGAAATTTTGGCCATGAAAAAGCCGTAAAACCGCAGTTTATAAAGAATTTCATTTCTGCAGAATTACGACTTATTTTTATCAAATATATAATTTAAAATTAATTCCTACAATTTTTCAGAGAAAATGTCCTTGTAACCTAGACCATATATCTCTGATGCATCTGAAATGATCGTAAATGCATCCGGGTCCTCTTCTCTTATAATGGCCTCGGCCTTGGGTACGCTTACCTTTTTGATAACTACCATAACAACTTCCTTTTCCTTGCCGGAAAAAGCACCCTTACCATATAAGTTGGTAACTCCCACGTCCAATTCCAACAAGAATCTCTTGGTAATATCAGTTCCATTATCACTAATTATATAGAGAAGTTTTCCACCATCTCTATGATACAAAACTATATCAAATACCCATGATGTAACAATGGCAGATATTAGTCCGTAGAGCATAGCTTCCATTTCGTTAAAAATAAATCCCGAAAATAGCACAACCAAAGTATCCATTGCCGCAAAAATAACCCCGGTTCTAATATGCTGATACTTATTTCTAAGAGCCTTGCTGATAATATCAGATCCACCTGTTGTGGCACCTACTCTAAATATAAAACCCATGGCTGCGCCGACAATAGCTCCTCCTACAATGCATGCCAACATTCTGTCATCTGTGAGTCTTCCAATATAGTCCGCACTTAGATTTGTAAATATTGTCGTGGTTATAATGCAATAAAAAGTGGAAAACATAAGCTCTTTGCCAAACTTCATAAATCCATATATAACTATCGGGATGTTAAGTATCAGATACCATGTACCTGTCTGAATAGGTATAACACGATTTAATATAATAGAAATACCTGACATTCCGCCGGTAGCCATATTATTAGCGTCAATAAAACAAGCTATACCCACTCCGTAAAAAACACTGGCAATAGTCATTACCAGCAGTTTAAGAAACCATCTAAATTTATTGTTCTCGTAGTACATAATACTGATTTTCTGTTTCATGTTCTTTTTCCCTTGTTTCCTATTTTCCCAATTCTGTCACTAGACAGACATAACAATTATTTTAACACTAATTATGAATTTTCTAAAGAAAAATAATTCAATATGCATATATATATTTGATAAGTTTACCTGATCGATCCTGAAAATTATATCCACGTAGAAAGACCCTGGTGCAAAAGCCACCAGGGTCATCATCTTGGTTCATTTAAAAACTACATCATACCAGTAAAATACCAATTGATAAATTGATACCTTACAATCCGGAAATTACACCGAAACTCTTAAAAAATACTCGAAATAGCTGATTATCTAAATCCGTTCATCATACGCAGGTCACGAATATGCCATTCAGTCATAGACGGAGCCAGATCTATTCTCAATCTTTCCTTTTCGGCGGTATCCTTGATTCGATCGTGAAGTTTTAATTGAATCCTAAAATTTTTCTTTTTCATGATAAATACCTCCTTACTTCGGGAATCACTTTACTCTATATCTGTATGATATCATGCAATTTCATTAATGCAACACCCTTGTGTACTGATATTTTTTCATCCATTGGTTAAATCCAAGTATCCGCTGTAATCCCGCTCCCAGTGCGGGTTGCAGCGCTTTGAATCATGCACTTTTTAAAAATTCATTTTATTTGTGATACAAACAATGAAACATGTTGTCACATATGTTGACAGCATTTCTGATTGACTTATAATTTAATTAAATATAAAGATAATGGAGAAATAAATATGAAAATTGCAGCACTTATAATGTTTATCATAATGTATGTATTAATGATAGGTCTTCCCAAGAAACGCCCTTATGTAGCATTTATCACTGCTATCATTTTTGTGATCCTCGGTATTCTTCCTGTCGGGAAAGTCCTAGCTTCTGTGGACTGGAACGTACTCATGATGATCTTTGGAACCATGCTTATAGTAGACTATTTCATTGATTCCAAAATGCCGGCAAAAATGGCTGACTGGCTCTTGGATCTGGCTCCAAATGTCATGATGGTCACTATCTATATGTCACTTTTTGCAGGAATCGTATCCGCTTTTATCGACAACGTAGCCACAGTTCTTATGATCGCACCGGTGGGACTGGCAATATGCAAGAAATTAAAGATCTCCCCTGTTCCTATGCTAATATCTATTGCAGTTTCCTCTAATCTGCAAGGTGCTGCAACTCTTGTTGGTGACACCACATCTATTATGCTTGGTGCTTACGCTAAAATGAATTTTAATGACTTTATTTGGATGCATGGTCGTCCAGGAATGTTCTTCGTGGTAGAGCTAAGTGCTCTGGCAACTATTCCAATCATGATGTGGTTATTCAGAAAAGATAAGCAGCCTGTTCATGCAGATGAAAGCACCGAAGTCAATGATTATGTACCTACATTTATGATGATACTGCATGTAGTTCTTCTGATAATCGCTTCATTTATACCAAATACACCTAGTATTACCAATGGTGTTATATGTATGGTGTGTGGGATCATCACTATCATATGGGAGATTTTCATCTCTAGGGGAACTGCGTCCATGAAAAAGTCTCTCAAGGCTGTTGATTATGATACGATACTGCTTTTGGCTGGACTATTCGTGGTAATTGCCGGGATCACAGAAATCGGCATAATAAATGATCTGGCTAAATGGATCGTCTCTGTAGGAGGCAACAACATGTTCCTGCTATATACCATAGTTATATGGATGTCAGTTTTAATATCAGCTTTTATAGACAATATTCCATATGTTGCTACCATGCTTCCTGTCCTCGCC
>JAGOLM010000016.1 GCA_017994075.1 Lachnospiraceae bacterium | reverse complement strand
TTACCCTTAAACCCTAAGAAAGTCTCAAAAGGAATATCAAATCCATCTTTATTCAAGTAGTTGCCACATACAGGACATTTTTTATCCGGCATGTCACATCCACTTCGACCTGAAAAGGACCTAACCTCCGTGGAGTCAAAATCAACATAGTGGCAATGTGGACAGATATAATGTGCACTAAGAGGATTGACCTCTGTAATTCCTGCCATCGTTGCGACAAATGAGGAGCCAACAGATCCTCTAGAGCCTACCAGATATCCATCTTCCACCGATTTCCACACCAATTTCTGGGCAATTATGTACATAACTGCATATCCATTGGAAATAATAGAGTTAAGTTCTCTTTCTAGTCTCTTGACAACTACATCCGGCAGATCATCTCCATATAATTCATGGGCCTTTGTATAACATATCTTACGAAGCATTTCATCAGAATTTGCGATAACTGGTGGACATTTATCAGGCCTTACCGGTGCTATAGGTTCGCACATATCAGAAATAAGATTAGAGTTTTCTATTACAATTTCTCTTGCCTTATCTCCTCCTAAGTATGAGAACTCTTCAAGCATCTCTTCTGTAGTATGAAGATATAAGGGCGGCTGTGGCTCAGCGTCCTTGAAACCCTTTCCCTTCATGATTATCCTTCTGTAGATCTCATCCTCAGGATTAAGAAAATGAACATCACATGTAGCCACAACAGGTTTATTCATAGCCTTTCCAAGTGTCACGATTCTCCTGTTTATATCCCTTAAATCCTCTTCTGAATTAACATCATATTTATCTTCATCTATGAGGTACTGATCATTTCCAATAGGCTGAACCTCCAGATAATCATAAAAAGAGGCAATTCCTCTTATGATTTCTTCAGGTCTCCCATTTAAAACTGCCTCATACAGTTCTCCTGCAGAGCAGGCCGATCCAATTATCAGGCCTTCTCTGTATTTTTCGATCAGACTCCTAGGAAGTTTTGCATTCTTTTTAAAATATTTCAAATGAGAAGTTGATACCAATTTATATAGATTAATCCTGCCAATATCATTTTTTGCTAAAATAATGCAATGATAAGGATGCAGATTCATTATTGCCTCATCTGACATCTTGCCAATGGAAACTATATCGTCTACTGTATTGCATCCTCTATTTTTAAAGTCATCACATAATTTTTCAAAGATATATGCTGTACATTCTGCGTCATCTACAGCTCTATGATGATTCAGAAGAGGGACCTTTAAAACTTTAGCAACCTTATCTAATTTATATCTGCCAAGAGATGGTAATACAAAACGTGCCATCTCAACTGTATCCATATAGGTTTTGGGTACACTTAGTTCTTGCCTTTCAGCATTGATTCTTATAAAACTTGTATCAAAATCCGCATTATGGGCTACTAAAACAGCACCTTCGCAAAAATCCAAAAATCTTGGTAAAATGACATCTATAGGTGATGCATCATTAACCATACTGTTATCAATAGATGTAAGTTCAGTTATTCTATATGGAATAGGAACACCGGGGTTTACAAACTCGGAAAATCTATCCGTTATCTTACCATTTTCAAATTTCACTGCACCAATTTCAATAATATGGTCTTTTACAGAATTAAACCCTGTAGTCTCAATATCAAAAACGACAAATCTTGAATCAAGAGTCTGTCCATTTGGATTGGTAACTATTTTCTTTTCATCATTAACAAGATATGCTTCCACACCGTATATAACCTTGATCTTGCCATGATTATCCATCGCAGTATGATATGCCTCAGGGAATGCCTGAACAGATCCATGATCTGTTATTGCGATCGCTTTATGCCCGAACCTTATGGCTTGTTCTACAATATCCTTAGCCGTAGATACCCCATCCATATCACTCATCTTGGTATGACAATGAAGTTCTACTCTTTTTTCAAAGGAGTTATCCTCTCTTTTAACCGTGAAGTCAGGTACGATCATAGCTGCATCCTGTCTTCCGATACTAATGGCAACATCCTTTAGAAAAGTATCAAATCCTGCATCGCCTGACAGCTTGACAAATACCCCATTTTTTAATTTTTTCTGTACATCTAGAATTCCATCATTAAACACAAACTTCTTACACACAATAGAATCTGTTCCATCGAAAAGTACAAAAGAAACAATTGTTGATTTTCCATTTTTTAATGGTTGTTCTGCATATTCAGATACTTTTCCTCTGATAGTAACATTTCCAATACTTCCGGTGATATCCGAAATCTTCATTAGGTCACCCTTGACCTCAAATCCAAATATCATATCGGGATTATCTGATCTTGCAGGTGTAGATCTTTGAAATCTATATCCATTATTATCACCACCAAAATTCTTTTTGAATGGCTTATCAAATGTTTTTTTATCACCTCTATTATTATATGATGAAAAGTTTTTATAATTATCGGAGTTTGCCTTCTTATCTTCTGGCTTTTGCTGGTCTTCTTCACTTTTCTTTTCAGCAAGAGCATCTACTCTTTTGAATATACTGTCTACCTGCTTTTGTATCGCCTTTTCTTCCCGTAAAAGAGCCTCATGATTGATATCTTCTTCTACAAATACAAGTTCCACATCCACGTTGAATCCAAATCGCTTACACATTATATCTGACACATATGATTCTATTAAGTCACCATAATGTACAGATATCCCCTTATCCGGGACTGTGATCTTCATTATATTTGTATCTGTAAACTCAATTTCCGATTTTTTTAAAATGCTATAGATAATTCTGTCTGACTCATATAATTCAGCCAATAGACTATCCTTATAATCATTAAAAGCCCTTTCCGGTGTATACATTTCTGAAAGAGTAAATGATTCAATAATAATTACATCAATATTATCATCCTGAAAATAATTTTTTTTGATCTCTTTTTCCAGTGTATGGATCCTGCGCTTTGAAACAAGTCCTGGAAATGTGGCATATATTCGCACACTGTCCCTTAATTTGCCGGAAGCCATTCTTGTGACAACAGCATCCTCCATGAGACGCGTTGACTCATTTTCATTATTTAATTTTGGAAAAACTTCAGCAAATGAACGATCCATTAGTTACAAATACTCACTTTCAATTAATATCTATACCGCGTTCTTTTCCTTCTCTGATAAGCTCTTCTCTGAGCGCATTCAGTAGTTCACTTTCAGGAACCTTACGTATGATCTCACCTTTTCTGATAACGAGACCTTCATTAACGCCTCCAGCTATGCCAAAATCAGCCTCTTTTGCTTCACCAGGCCCATTTACAACACAACCCATGACTGCAACCTTAACATCAAGAGGAATATCCGCGATCATTTGTTCTGTTTTATTGGCAAGCTCAATAAGATTTATCTGTGTACGTCCGCAAGTAGGGCAAGAAACAATTTCCACTCCACCCTTTCTGAGTCCAAGTGTTCGAAGAATGAGCTTGCCTGCTTCAACTTCTTTTACAGGATCACCTGTAAGAGACACTCGAATAGTATCTCCGATTCCCTGTGAAAGGATAAGTGAAAGACCAATCGCAGACTTAATATTACCACTGAATACTGTTCCAGCCTCAGTGATTCCTACATGAAGTGGAATGTCCGTTTTATCACTTATGATCTCATGTGCTTTTACGCACATCATTACATCTGATGATTTGATACTGATAACCAGATTGTCATATCCCATATTTGTAATGATTCTGACCTTATCCAAAGCGCTTTCTACCAAGCCCTCTGCCGTTACCCCATGATATTTCTCTATAAGCTCTTCTTCAAGAGAACCGCTATTAACGCCGACTCTTATAGGAATATTTTTCTCCCTACATGCATCAACGACTGCTCTTATTCTATCTTCGCTTCCAATATTACCAGGATTAATCCTGATCTTATCAGCTCCATTTTCAATTGCAGCAAGTGCAAGTCTATAATCAAAATGAATATCTGCTACAAGAGGAATATGAATCTGTTCTTTTATCTTGGAAATAGCAACTGCATCCTCCATAGTTGGAACTGCACATCTTATTATGTCACATCCAGCCTTTTCCAACTGTAGGATCTGGGCAACTGTTGCATCCACATCTCTAGTCTTGGTATTAGTCATAGACTGTATCGCGATTGGATTATTGCCTCCAATTACCATATCCTTTATTTTTATTTCTCTAGATTCTCTTCTTGTATAGGTACTCATATAAGAGCCTCCTTTTATTTTATAAAAATTTTTCTTATGTCATTACCCATTACAAGCACCATAAGCGCCATTAAAATGACAAATCCTATGCCATTTACTATAGCCTCTGCCTTTTCAGGTACCTTTTTTCTGGTAAACATTTCAATTATAAAGAAAACCAGTCTTCCTCCGTCAAGTGCCGGGAATGGTAGCAAATTAACAACCCCAAGGTTTGCAGATAAAAGTACCACCCAATATATCATCTGCATTAAAACTGTAAAAAATCCATATGAAATAGATTTATTATAAGAATCACCAACTGCTTTTACTATTCCCACAGGTCCTGACATATCATTAATACCGAGTGAACCTGTAAACAACATTTTCAAACTCTGAATCGTAACATATACAAGTTCCTTGACCTGATATCCACCATAGGAAAAACATTCCCCGATATTGGCCTTTTTTGATACATTACCACCAGAAACTCCAATAAGATATTTTCCAGTGGTTTTATCCATCTTCGGTGTCAAGACAGTGTTGATTTTTTTACCGTTATGAATATAAGTCAGCTTGACCTCTTTGCCCGGATGAAACAAAGAATAATAGCTTACTTCCTGATAAAAATGAACATCATAATTATCTATTTTGACAATTTCGTCTCCTTTTTGAATACCTGCCTTTTCAGCGGGATAATCTTTAATCAAACCTCCAACCACAGGAGGTGTATATCCTGTTCCTGCAATAAGGACCACGGAGAGAATATATGCCAAAATAAAATTAAATGCCGGTCCAGCAGCTACGATTAAAAATCTCTGTAACACCGGTTTTTTCTGAAATGATCTGTTATCCTCAGAGTCTTCCTCTTCGCCTTCCATCACACATGCACCGCCAAATGGTAACAGGTGAATCGAAAAGTCCGTTTCACCAAATTTCTTACCGAACAGTCTGGGTCCAAGACCTATCATGAACTCATTAACCCTGACATTACAAGATTTCGCAACGATAAAATGACCAAACTCATGAAATATAACTATAAAGCCAAAAATTAGTATCGCTATTATTATGTTCACTTTAAAAACTCCCTAATTAAATTAATTGTCTTGTCCTCTGTGTATAATATTTCTTCTACTGAAGGTGAGTCAATACGCTCCATTTTACCCATTGCATAGGAAATAGCTTTGGGAATATCGAGGAAACTAATCTTCCCCTGTAACAACATCCTAACAGCCTCTTCATTGGATGAATTAAATACTGTTGGAATATTTCCTCCCTCATCCATAGCATTCATTGCAAGCTTAAGGCCTGTAAATGTATCCATATCCGGTTTTTCAAAATGAAGAACTCCAACATTCCAAAAATCTAGTTTTTTTGCCGAAAGCGATGGTCTATTAGGATAAAAAAGTGCGTACTGAATAGGTATCCTCATATCCGGTGCACCTAGCTGACCCATTACAGCTCCGTCCTGAAATTCAACTGCAGAGTGAAGAACACTTTCCGGATGGACAACAACCTGAATCTGTTGCCTATTAACTCCAAACAACCATCCGGCCTCCATAACTTCCAGACCCTTATTTATCATTCCCGCTGAATCTATGGTTACCTTTTTACCCATAGACCAATTGGGGTTGTAAAGCACTTCATCTAGTGAAACATTCTCAAGTTCTTCACGCTTTTTTCCTCTGAATGGTCCCCCGGAAGCAGTTAAAATGATTTTTTCTATTTTATTATTTTCTTCGCCTTGAAGGCTCTGAAAAATCGCGCTATGTTCACTGTCTACTGGAATTATACTAACGCCATTTTTTTTAGCCTCAGCCATTACCAAGTGTCCTGCACAAACCAAAGTTTCCTTATTTGCAAGAGCAATATTCTTACCAGCCTTAATTGCTGCAAGGGTAGGACGAATACCAAGCATTCCCACAATACCGGTAACAAGCATATCTGATTCAGGATCTTCTGCGACCCTTATCAAACCCGCTAATCCATAATTAATTTCAGTATCAGTATCAGAAATCCTGCTTTTTAATTCTATATACTCTTTTTCTCCCTTAACGGAAACAAACGAAGGATGAAATTCTCTTATCTGTTTCTCAAGAAGTTCTATATTAGAACCACAAGAAAGTGATGTAACATTAAACTCTTCTATATGCTGACTAATAACATCAAGAGTCTGGGTTCCTATAGAACCTGTAGACCCGAGAATTGATATATTTTTCATATATATGCTCCACTTATTTTAAATAACTGCAATTGTGACAATCGAGAGGAAATATACAATAGGAGCAGTAATTATTATACTGTCAAAACGATCTAGTACTCCTCCGTGTCCCGGAATAAGATTGCCATAATCCTTGATGTCAAAATTTCTCTTAACTGCTGATGCAGCCAAGTCTCCTACCATAGAGACAAGCGCGCCTACAGCACCTATCACTGCAATAATGAGAAGATCCATGCCCCTTAGATCAAGCTGCATCCTAAAAATATAACCATATATAAGATTTAGAATAGCTGCTCCAATCACTCCTCCAATTGCTCCCTCTATAGATTTCTTAGGACTAAGTATCGGTGCCATTTTATGTTTTCCAAATAACTTTCCAACGCAATATGCACAAGTGTCCGCTCCCCATGCACAAAGGAATATCAACCATACAAAATATTTTCCTTTGACCGGTATTTCTCTTGTCTGATAGATAAATGAAAGCATAGCCGAAACATAGAAGAAACCAAAGAAAGCTCCAAAGACCTTGGTAGAATCATATTTAGGATATGACAGAACATAACAGATCAAAAGAACTATAAGAAAAAAGATATTATAAATAAAAGGATCTTTGATCATATGAAACTTCAGATTGGCATAATAAAAAATAGTCATGGCATATCCAATATACCCGATTATTGATTTATGTATATCAAGCACTCTATAGAGCTCAAACATACCAATAAGTGACAATATTGCAGTAGAAAAAAGAAGAACATTTCCTCCTGTAATAATAAGTACAAGTGCCAATATAACAAGTATTATTCCGCTTATAAGTCTAGTCTTAAACATTTTGTTCTTCTACTCCTCCAAATCTTCTATGTCTATTATCATAATCCACAATAGCCTCAGTAAGTTCTTTCTCTCCAAATTCCGGCCAAGGACAATTAGTAAAATAAAATTCGCTATATGATAGCTGCCAAAGCATAAAATTAGATAAACGTTCCTCTCCACTTGTCCTGATCATCAGATCCGGATCCGGTACGTCATATGTATCCAAAAAGCCAGAAAACATCTTGTCATCAAGTGACTCTATGTCTTCCCCTGTTTTCTTAAAATATCTTGCTGTTTTTTTAATTGCCCTTAAAATTTCATCACGGCTTCCGTAATTAATAGCAATCACAAGCTTAAGTCCAGTATATATTGATGAAACTTCTTCTAATTTCTCAATTGTTGCGCTTAACTCAGGAGACAATCCATTTCTATCTCCAATAACCTTAAAGGACATGTTATCTCTTTTACTTGTTTTAATGCATTTATTCAAATAGGTATTTAGAAGTGTCATCAAAGTATTGACTTCATTTTCAGGGCGATTCCAATTTTCAGTTGAAAATGCATATATCGTAAGATATTTTATTCCAAGTTTGTCTGCTGCTCGGCAGACCTTCTCTACATTTTCAGCTCCAACTTTGTGCCCATAGGTTCTTGGCTTGCCCTTTGATTTTGCCCAACGGCCATTTCCATCCATAATAATGGCTACCGATTTAGGTACGTTCATAGTCCACTCTTTCCAATAATCGGACAAAGTATCCGATAAAATGTATAGTCGCATACATTACAAGATTATACTAAATATAGGAAAAATAAGAAACCCCTCCGGGCTAACCGGAAGGGTTTAACTTTGTATTTTTTTATGATTATATAACCATTCTGTCCAAAAAATTAAATTGTCATAATCTCTTTAGACTTTTCTTCGATCTGATCATCTACAGTTTTAATAAACTTATCTGTGATTTTCTGAAGCCCATCTTCAAGATCTCTGATCTCATCTTCTGAAACATCATCGCTCTTCTGAAGTTTTTTAAAATTATCATTACCATCACGTCGGATATTTCTAATGGCAATTTTGGCTTCTTCTCCCTTTTTCTTGACATCCTTGGAAAGTTCTTTTCTTCTCTCCTCTGTAAGTATAGGAAATGCAAGTCTAATTACCTTACCATCATTAGTAGGATTAATACCAATATCAGACATGGAAATGGCCTTTTCGATCTCTTTTAAAAGAGAAGGTTCCCAAGGCTGAATCGTAATTGTCCTAGCATCTGTAACGGTAATGTTAGCTACCTGCTGAAGAGGTGTCTCCGCTCCATAGTAATCAACATGAAGTTTGTCCAAGATGTGAGGGTTAGCACGCCCTGCCCTTATTGATTGAAGTTCTTCATCAAGAGCCTTGATTGACTTTTGCATCCTGGTCTCATAATCCTGTAATTTCTCGTCCATAAATGTCCTCCTAGACGGTTACTGTAGTGCCATTAAAACCATCACCTACAGCATTAATGATACTATCTTTTTCATTTAATGCAAATATTTTTAACGGTATTTTATTTTCCATTACAAGAATCGAAGCAGTAAGATCAATAACACCAAGCTTATTATCAACGACTTCCTGAATAGATATTGTGTCATATTTCTTAGCATCCGGATTCGTCTTCGGATCGCTATCATATACGCCATCAATAGCCTTGGCCAAAAGAATCATATCACATTCTGTTTCAACAGCTCTAAGTGCAGCACCTGTATCTGTAGAAAAATAAGGATGTCCTGTACCACCTGCAAAAAAGCAGATTTTCTTGTCCGCCAATGCTTTTGTAACTTTGTCATATGAGTAAAGTTCTGTAAAAGCTCCAACTGTAAACGAAGTGAACACTGCAGTATCAAGACCGATCCCATTCCAGATATCCGACACATAGATACAGTTCATAACTGTAGCAAGCATACCTATCTGGTCAGATTTAGATCTTCTGATCTCATTGCCGGTTCTTCCTCGCCAGAAATTGCCACCGCCAATTACAACTCCCACTTCAATATTCTTTTCAATAAGCTTTTTAACTTCATAGCCTACTGTACTAACAATATTTTCGTCAAAACCTTTTCCTGATTCACCGGCTAAGGCTTCACCGCTTAATTTTAAAAGAACTCGCATATTTTTCCTTCTTAGGCTTCAACGTTTTTAAAAACGCTCTCAACATCAACATCAGCATAAGTCTGTGAGCAGAAGCCCTCGATAACTGCTCCATTGTTGATCTGAACGGAACGAGATTTGATATTTCCCATAACAACTGCAGATGTATCAACAACTACAGGTCCCTGAACATCGATATCACCCTTAACAGCTCCTGCGATTACTGCTGAAGTTGCTGTAATATTACCAACAATAACAGATCCTGCTCCAACCTTGGCTGTTCCGCTTGTTGCGACCTCACCTTCAACCTTAGCATTATCAGCGAAGAATTCGCTAGAAACACTGTTTCCTCTTATTGTACCATTAACAACAAGCTTACCATTGCACTTAACATTACCTTTAACGGTACCTTCAATTGTAATAGATCCTGTAGAATCAAGATCACCGGTGATTGTCATTCCAAGAGTAATAACTGCTGTTTCGTCTGAAATTGCGTTTTCGTCAATTCCTAAATTTTTTGAAGTCTCTGCATTCTTTGTATAAGAATCTGTCTGTACATCGCTCATTTTGGAATAATCCTCTATTCTATTATTATTTGATGTTTTCTCTGTAGCTACTGTATCTGATACAGGCTTAACAGGAACATTAACAGGCTCATCAACCTTTTTTGCAACTTGCTCTAATAAGCCATCAAGCTTATTAAGTTCAGAGTCTACATCAAGGTCCTCATCAAGTGTGTTGACCATAACATCCTCTTTTTCTGAAGCCTCATCTGTTGGAACAAGCTCATCAACAGCATCAGAGAAATCATCTTTAAAATCCTTAAAAAGTCCCATTTTTCTCTCCTCTATAAACTATTTATTCTGTAGTGTGACATGCTGTATAAGTGCTGTGTCATCACTAATCGGCAAAATTACTGCACCCTTTGCCTGAAGCGTTTCGATAAGGGTCGGTAATGCTTCAACCGTACTTTTCTTGTTTTCAGCATCGTGCATCAGCACAATCGACGTTTTATATTTTACCACATCGCTCATAACGTTTTCAATAAGTTCCTGAGACGTATATGCAGTTGAAGAAGCATCTCCTGATGTAACATTCCAATCGTAATATTTTACGTTCTTTTTATTCAGAAAGTCAATGAAATAAGACATATCCTCACCAGAAACCTGATTGCTAGAGCCTCCTGGGAATCTATATAGATTACAATCTACTCCTGTAGAAGTTTTGATCAAATCATGAATCTTATCATAATCTTCCTGAAATGAAGAAAGAGATGCATATACCTCCTTATATTTATGTGAGTATGAATGCATCCCTATTGTATGACCTTCATCAACAATTCTCTTGTATCTGGCACTTGATTCGGCGTCGCTATGTCCTGTAACAAAAAAAGTGGCTTTAACCCCATAATCATCAAGAATATCTAAAATCTTATCTGTATTTGCACTAGGGCCATCATCAAAAGTGAGATAGACCTTTAATGTGTCTTCAGGTTTTGCCAGGTTGCCCTCTCCTGTACCGGAATCGCTTTGGACAAGAGTTCCAACACTGGCGGTTGGTGATGCCTCAGTATGCGCAGTAGGTTCTGATCCTCGCTTTTCAACACCATCTAGTCTCTTATTTAGCTTAAACATTTCTATTGCAAGAAAAATATTAGCTAAAAGAGAAATCGTAATTCCTCCAAAGATAAAAAATATTATGAACATTTTCATCTTATGGATTCTTCTGCTTTTGTCTCTTTTTTCTTGAATAGTACTTTTTTTATCTTGCATACAAAACCCCAAAAAAGGCACTATAAAAAAATTATAGTGCCTTAAAATCTAAATTAAGCTATGATTAAGCATTCATCTGCTTTGCAACTTCTGCTGCAAAATCTTCCTGCTTCTTTTCGATACCTTCGCCGGTCTCGAAACGTGTGTATGATGTAAGCTTAAGATCTGTTCCGGCAGTTTTTGCAACTTCCTCAACATACTTAGCTACGCTCTGCTTACCATCAGCTGCTTTTACATATACCTGATCAAGAAGGCAAACTTCCTTAAGTTCCTTGTTAAGTCTTCCCTTAATCATACCAGCTTTAACATTTTCTGGCTTAGATGCTTCCTTCGGATCATTTTCGATCTGAGCCTTAATAATCTCAGTCTCATGAGCTATAAATTCCTGATCGATCTCCGCATCACACAGATACTTAGGATTCATAGCTGCAATCTGCATTGCAATATTCTTAAGTGCCTCTTTAACATCATCTGTTACATTTGAGCACTCGCAAGCAAGAAGAACAGCGATTCTTCCGCCACCATGAACATATGATACTACAGCTCCGTTATCAACAGTTGTCTTCTTAAATCTTCTAATTGAAAGTTTTTCTCCAATTATTGCGATTTCATCAACAAGTGCCTCAGCAACTGTCTTAGATGCATCCTTAGACCACTTTTCATTCATAAATCCATCAATATCAGTTGATTTTGATGCAAGTGCCTGATCAGCAACATCCTGAACATAAGTCTGGAATGTTTCATTATTGGCAACGAAGTCTGTCTCAGAGTTAACCTCTACAACAGCAGCCTCTTTATCGCCATTTGATGCGACATAGCAAAGACCCTCAGCTGCAATCCTTGATGCCTTTTTCTCAGCCTTAGCCTGTCCGTTCTTTCTAAGGTATTCCATAGCCTCTTCAAGATTGCCATCAGTCTCGGAAAGTGCCTTCTTGCACTCCATCATTCCGGCGCCGGACTTTTCTCTAAGTTCCTTAACTAAACTAGCTGTAACTGCCATTTAATTTTCCTCCATATATGATTTTATGCTACCCTAAAAATTACGCTTCTACAGCTTCTTTAGTTGCTGTATGTTCCTCACCCTGCTTAGCTTCAACAACAGCATCAGCCATAACAGAAGCAATGAGCTTAACTGCACGGATAGCATCATCATTGCCGGGGATAACATAATCAAGCTCTTCAGGATCGCAGTTTGTATCTGCCATACCGACAAGTGTAATTCCAAGAGACTGAGCCTCCTGAATACAGATTCTTTCTTTCTTAGGATCAATTACGAAAATTGCATCAGGGATTCTCTTCATATCCTTGATTCCGCCAAGGTTACGATTAAGCTTCTCCCATTCTTTTTTAAGACCGATAACTTCCTTCTTGGGAAGAAGATCAAATGTACCGTTTTCTTCCATCTTTTCAATCTTCTTAAGACGGGCAATACGGCTCTGGATTGTCTTGAAGTTTGTAAGCATTCCTCCAAGCCATCTCTCATTAACAAAATACATTCCGCATCTTGCAGCTTCATCAGCTACTGCGTCCTGTGCCTGCTTCTTAGTTCCTACAAAGAGAACAGTACCACCCTGTGCTGCAATGTCATATATAGCATTATATGCATTGTCAACAAGACCTACTGTCTGCTGAAGATCAATGATATGAATACCATTTCTCTCTGAATAGATATAAGGAGCCATTTTAGGGTTCCATCTTCTTGTCTGATGACCAAAATGTACTCCAGCTTCAAGAAGCTGCTTCATTGAACAAACACTCATTTTTATACCTCCAAAAATGGTTTTACTTCCACGTGGATCCACTCGCCAAACAACCTTTTCAGGCACCTGAATGACAATCTCCAACGTGTGATTAATACAAACTATTGCATGATAACATAGAATTTTCACTATTGCAAGACAAAACCAGAAAATTCAAGCATCTTCATATCGGAATACTAGGCTTAAACTAATATTAATACATATACTAGTTTTTATTAACCAGAATATTGGCCACTTCATCGTATGTCATCCCCTTATGAAACTCAAAGGTTCCAGGTTGTATTCGTTTGGAATATCCGTTTTCATTCATATAATCATCAAAGGACTTGCCATTATCTACCACTCCCATTGATGCGATATCATTGGCTATTGCAAGGGAATCTGTAGCTCCTACAGAGACTTCTATTCTTATATTATTTTTCACCACATTTTCTGGAGCAACCTCGGTTTTTGTTGTAGTACTTCCATCAGAATTTTTTGTTGCAGTTGTGCTATTTTTTTCATCAGCTGCTTTTTGTGTACTGTTGGCGAGATCTGTGGTACTATCCGATTTAGTTTTATCTTTTGCCTTAGTTGTAGTCTTATCCGTTGTCTTTTTTGTCTTCTTATCAGCGTTTGATTCTTTTAACGTTGAACTGGATTCAGAAACTGTGAAACCCTCTTTTTCTGCCATCTTTTTTATTTCATCTTTTGAATACCCTGGCTTGTAAAATGAGAAAGCCATTATAAATATCAGAGAACTGATCACAAATCCGATTCCAAGTCCTCTTACGTAATATTTCATTTTCATATGTTATTCCTCTTATTATCAGTTATTTTTAAAAAGGCCAAGGACAAGTTTTATTTCTCCAATACCTAATCCCAGCTTTTTAGCAATATCTATTTCTGAATAGCCTTCGCCTGCAAGCTTAAGTATTTCCTCGTTTACATTTGTCCTTTGATCAGGATTCGACCCAACTGTTTCTGTCTTTTCTATGTCAGAATCTATTTTCTTTTTTAGTTCTTCTTTTAGCGATTCAAACTCTTTATCATTTCTAGCCTCTTTTTCAGATTCAAGCCTTTCCTTTTCTTCTATAACGATCTTTTCTTTTAGTTCTACTTCTTCCTTTATCTGTCTGAGAACGGATTCCATATTATCTATTTTTTCTGTCAAAGATGTTATGGTCTCTTGTTTCTTATTTAGCATGTCGTACATAAACATTATCTCATCATGAGATTTATTCATAGATGTAAGTACTGTATCAGAATATTCACTTATTTCCTTGATCTTATCATTTGTTTCCTTATCGGTCTTTATCTCAAGATCCTCAAATGCTTTGTTAAGTGATTCATCTAATTTATCTTTGATTTTCTTGTCTGACTCAGTAAGTTCTTTATCTAATATGGTTTTTATCTCAGCCTTGCTCATTTTTTGTAGTTCAAGTACATCTGATTCCGATAACTTTTTTGTCATAAAAAAGCTGCCTGTTACAAGTAAAATTCCAATTATCAGAATTGCTATTTCTAATCCAGTCATAATTTTTTCATTCCATAATCTTCTGCTAATCAATAACTACCACGGGTAATAATACAAGAGGTATATCTATTTGTAAAATGCTAAATCTGGAATTCTTATATACATACTGATGTAAATATATAAAAAGTCCAGATCCTTGTTTTAGTATATTAAATTTAAATTTTTATATCGAAAGATGTTGGCTCCCCTTTTTTTCGGATACTGCCTTCATCTTTTTTTTGTTTCTTTTTCCTCTTACGAAATGTGCCTTCTTTTCCCTCATACATAACTCCGCCTTCTTCATCGTCCTGAAGGTTTTCTGTTTCTGTCTGGGTATTACCATGTACCTGGGTAGTAGACTCATTTTGTTTTACAAAGGCCGTCTGCTGCAAAGTATTCTGTCAAGTAGAATTTTTATGATCTTCCTGCGTCTTTTGTGCAGAGACTTAGGAAGTATTTTGTATCATTCCATTATACTCTATCGGACTAATCATCATAAAAACTCCTTAAATATCATTGATACTGTAATTAAATTTTCCTAACTATTGTCAAAATATCAGTTCATCAAATCGTAGCCCATATCAGTTCACCATCTTTTATTTTGAATTCACACGATGAAAGATGCTCGGATATTTCTTTCCTGTTTCCTGAAATATAAATACCGACACCTGGATAAATATCTTTTTTAACAACAATTTTGTGGTGACCATCTGCTAGTAATTCCGGCTTGATCTTTTCAATCTCAGCATTAACTCTTTGAATGTTATCATTATTCTTCTTAAAATCTTCAGCTACCTGCCTAAGATATGTAATAACCTTAGCATCAAGTTTAACTCCTTTTTTTAAGGATTTCTGATAATTATTAAGAATCGAAGACAGTTCAATACTTTTGTTTTCAAGCTTGGGAAGCATTTCATTAAGTTCATTAAAACGATTTTTCAGATCCGGTTTGACACCAATCTCAATTAGTGTACGCATCCCCATTTCGGATCCAATCCTTTCTGCAAATACATTACCGCCAGCGCTTATTTTTCCACCTGCGATATATCCCTTTCGACCAGATACATTTATATCACCATCTGCCTGAACTTTACTTGCTAGGATAACATCTACATTGACATATCCATTTGATTTAACTGTTCCGTTTTCTATGAATTTGGCTATTACATTGCCATCAGCTTTAACAGATCCGACTCCTTGCCCATTTATTCCAAGCTTAACGATAATATTGCCTCCTGCGTCAAGATTGGCTCCTTCTACAACGCCTTCAACGACAATATCGCCTCCTGCTTTGACATCGAATCCTGCCCTGACGCTTCCCTTAATATTAACATTTCCTGCATATTCAATATTACCAGTCGCATTATCTACATCGCCTGTAACATCGTAAACATCCGAAACCACCAGTCTTCCTTGGCTAAGCATAACGTGTCCCATAACATCAGAATAGAATTCTGTTTTTTCTTCATTGCTTACAATGTTTTTACCAATTTCAAGTTTTATAGGTTTGACCATTTGGGGACTAATGATTCTGCCGGTAATAGACATTCCTGACTCGCCTTGAATCTCTTTAAAGATTTTTGCTAAAATGTCGCCTTTATTGACATTATTAAGGATGTTAAGCGTATGAAAATCTACAGAACCATCTTCGTTTTTTTTAGGCTCTAGCGATGGATCTGTATTAAAAAAATATTCAATCTTTCCATCTTTACCCTCTACAACGGTTTTGCCATGGGCTAGTTCCAAATCCGTAAAATAAACCGGCGAATCAACAAAAGCCTGAACTGCATCTTCATCTATCCCGTATTTAATACCCTCCTGAGAAAGTGATGAAATAATATCTTCTTTAGTAAGCGGATCTGCCCCTATAGAAGGTGGGAAAATTTTTGTTCTGCAACAAATTTCATCTGGTTCAATATATGTAACCATAAATCCAGAATAAAATTTTAAATGGCTATTTCCAAGATCGATTTTTTCTTCCTTTTCGCTTTCAATACATTGCTTGACGATTTGAACGCTATAAGTTGCAAACCCTTGCCTGTATAAATAAAGCTGAACATCTTTTAACTCAGCTCTTTTACCGCCATCCTTTGGCGGATAACATATAAGATAAACTTCCTGCCCCTCAACTGAAATACAAGCATATCCATTTATTTGTTCCATATCTATCTCCCCTAAGATTGTGTCAATATTCCAAGATAATCACCCATTACATTTCTCATTTTCCCCAATGCCTTTGTATGTAACTGAGAAACTCTAGATTCTGATACACTTAAAATTTGACTTATTTCCTTTAATGTCATTTCCTCATAGTAGTATAAAAGAATTACTTTCTGCTCTTTCTCCGTTAGAAGCTTAAGAGACTCTGCCAATTTATTTTTTAATTCATCTTTTGATATTTTTTCTTCAGGTTGAATAAAGTGAGAGTTGGAATCCGTGTCCATAACCGGCTCACTTCCCTGCTCAACGAATTCATTAAGTGAAATGACATTGGTAAGATTCATATCCGATTGCCAGTTCGTGTATTCATTCTCAGATATGCCAAGTTCTTTAGCTACCTCAACATCTGATGCACTATGACCAGATATTGATTCAACATTTTTAATTGCTTCGTCTATCTTTCTTTGCTTTTGCCTTATAGTCCTGGGAATCCAGTCCATTTTTCTTATTTGGTCCAAAATAGCACCTCTGATTCTCAGAGATGCATAAGTTTCAAACTTAACTTCCTTTTTCATATCAAATCTGTCAATAGCATCGATAAGTCCAAAAACACCATATCCAACAAGATCGTCAAATTCAACATTCTTGCCGAGATACATGCTCATTCTTCCAGCTACGACTTTGACCAAAGGGGCGTATTCAACAATAATTTTTTCTCGAAGTTCTTGTGTGGGGCTAGACTGATACGTTTCCCACATCTTTCGCCTGTCGATTTCCTTCATGTAGTTCCTCCGAAATCAATCGCTCTTAAATACCAAAAAAGCATCATTCCTTGGTCTCAGATTCATCATCCTTTTCCTCATCCAGGGAAATACCATCGCCATTATTCTGATTATCGTTTTCCTCTTCATCAGGACTGGCATTAAACTCCTCCTGCATTTGTTTTTCAGATTCTTCATTATCAATTTTAAATGATCTGTCGATCACTACTCTGATCAAAACACCAAAGAAATAAAAAATCAAAGCTGTAACAGCAAATCGAAAAACAAATGTTGTAAATTTAACTCCTTGCATAATAGAAATCAGGCAAGATATCCCACTGGCAAGCAAGCAAATAATGATAGGTATAGGTTTTGTTTTCATATCTCTTTAACTGGTTTCCCTACTGATTTAATCAGGTAAACTCCGCTTTCACTGTATAATTCCACTGTACGACCATAATTCAGCCCACAATCTTCAGCAATCAATCTGATTCCAAGTTCTCTAAGCTTTTTTTTAGAAGCCTCATAATTCTGATCTCCAACATTGATTGCCGAAGAAGCATTGCCAGAAATCGCAAACATTTTTGCACCTCCGGCTATTTTTGCAACTATCCTATTCTTTGATGCTCCAGCTTTCAGCATCATCTCAAGTAACTGCTCTATTCCTGTATCAGCAAACTTTGCCTTGTTAGTATTGTTCCTTATTGCTGTACTATCCGGAAGCATAATATGAGCCAACCCCGATACTTTTGTTGTTGGATCATAAAGTGCTATACCAATGCAAGACCCCAAACCAATTGTAGTTAGAGCATCTGGACAAGAGCAAATATTCAGATCAGCCATTCCGACTTTTATCATCTGACCCATAGTCTATCTCCTGCTACTCTATTGGGACGCCAAGTGATGCTAATATTTTTTCGAACGATTCCTCGTCAGGCATAAGTATAAAATAGCCATCAATCTTATTGTCACCACCGATTTCTGTCTTAATCATAAGTGCTTTATCACTTATAAGTCCAAATTGAATAGCCGGAACACTTAATATTGCTGCAGCCATATCAACTGAGACATAGGGTACTGTAGGTGAAATTGTCAGATTGGTAAGTCCTGATAAAGCTGATAGATATGATCCAGCAATTATATTACCAATTTCCTTTAAGGCTGAGAGATCCATTTCGTCAAAATCATTATTATAATTTACATCTCTCATCATAAGAAGATTGACCATCTTGTGAGCTGAACCCATATCCATAAGAAACATCATGCTTCCATTAACATCTGTCTCTACACCAAGCATAATTCCCACAACTACCTGTTCTTCCGAACCAATTGCTCCGCCGATTTTTTCTACTGGCATGAGTTCAACATTCGGGACACTCATATCCATTTTCAGGTTGAGCATATTGGAAATTGCTGTAGTTGCATTGCCGGCACCTATATTTCCAATTTCCTTCAGAACATCAAGGTACATATCATTAAGCTGATTCAAATTTGCCATAATATATGCTCCATTCTCTATCGTACCAAATTATTTAGAAGCTTCTGTGGCAATCTTATCAATATCAAATAACGAAATAAGGCGTGCCTCATTTTTTCCAATTCCATTAATAAAATTACTTTTACTATCCTTTGTATTAAAGTTTCTTTCTATTTCACTTTCTCCAAGAGAGAAAACCTCATTGACAGAATCTACCAAAATCCCGACGAATCCCTGATCCTGAAGTTTCAGGATGATAATTCTGGTTGCATTTGTAATCACATCTTCCTGTAATCCCATCTTTTTTCTAATGCTCATAACAGGAACAACCTCACCACGCAGATTTATTACACCTTTATAATGAATGGGAGCCTTTGGAACTCTAGTGATTTTCTGCATACGAACGATATTATCTACAAACGAAATATCAAGGCCATAAAACTCGTCACCAAGTGTAACGACAATGTACTGCTTTTTAACTTCGGCAGTTGCATCAAGTTCTGCAGATTTGCTCATAATATCCCCCTTTACTTAGAATAACGAATTAACATCAATTATAAGAGCTACTTCACCGTCTCCGAGAATTGTAGCACCGCTGATGTACTTATTATCTTCAATTACTTTGCCAAGTGACTTAATAACAATTTCCTGTTGTCCGATCAGATTATCGACAACGACACCTACTGAGCTGTCACCCTTATTAACAACAACAACTGTAATATCCTCAGGCTTATCTTCCGTATCAGGGCAGTCAAGAATCGTGTCCATATGTACAAGAGGAATAACTGTTCCTCTTAAATAAATAACTTCCTTGGCCTGGACATACTTGATATCTGTAACAGGAATATATTCAATGTTCTGGATAGAAGCAAGTGCGATCGCATATTTTTCATCTCTAACTTCAACCATAAGCGCCTGAATAATTGCCAAAGTAAGAGGAAGTCTTACTGTAAACGTGGAGCCGACTCCCATTTCAGAATGAACCTCTACATCACCACCAAGAGATTCAACATTAGACTTGACAACATCAAGTCCTACGCCTCTTCCTGATATATCTGTAATCTTCTTGGCCATAGAGAAACTAGGCATAAATAAGAAGTTGGCGATCTCCTTTTTGGAAAGTTTTTTGCTTTCCTCTTCAGATACTATTCCTCTTTCAATTGCCTTACGAAGAACAGAATCTGTATTAATTCCGGCACCATCATCCTTGACCTTAATGATGACATTATTGCCTTCCTGATAAGCTGTGAGCCAGATCTTACCAGTTTCAGGCTTACCATTCATTTTTCTGGTCTCAGGATCTTCAATTCCATGATCAGCTGAGTTTCTTAGCAAATGCTGAAGAGGATCTCCGATCTGATCAACAACTGTTCTATCAAGCTCTGTCTCCTCACCTGACATAATAAGATCCATAGGCTTGCTAAGTTTTCTAGAAAGATCTCTGATCATTCTAGGGAACTTATTAACGACACTCTCAATAGGAACCATTCTAACCTTCATAACTGATTCATGAAGACCTGTTGTGATTCTCTCTAAATATTCTATCTGCTCTGTTAGATCTGCACCACCCTCAGCCTCTGAGCTGTTTGCTCTAGCGACAAGGGTATTTTTGGCAATAATAAGCTCACTGACCTGATTCATAAGATCATCCAGTTTATCAATATCAACTCTTACTGTACGTGTAGTAACAGGCTTTCCCTTATTTACCGCAGCTGCAGTATTTTTAGAAGCATTTGAAACCTGCTCTCTATTATTATCTGTAGGTGAAAGAGCCGTCTTTGACTTTTCTGCCTTTGGAGAATCAGACTTATCCGGAGCTTCCTGAACTGCTTCATTTTCATGATACATATCAAGGTTAACTGGTCCAATTACTGCGGACTTTATCTCTGATACATTTTCTATAGCTGTTTTAATATCATCCTGATTACAATCAGTCTGAAGAAGAATACTAAACTCTGTTTCGAATCTTTCATCCTCAACATCCTGAGCTGATGGTGAGTAAGCAATTATTTCGCCAAATTCCTCAACAGCCTTATAAACCAAAAATGCTCTAGCTGCTTTTAAAAGACATTCCTTAGTGGTGTTTACTGTTATTCCTATAACATTAGCTCCACCCTCAAGTTCGTCAATTACCTTCAACTTGTCATCATCTGAAAGAGGAAGATGTGTGTATGCTGCAACATCATTTTGTTCATCAGAATTATTTGTTTCTGATGCATTTTCAGCAACAATCGTCTCAACTTCTGGTGTTTTTTCACTAACAATACCACTACCTGTTCCCTTGGTAAGAAAATCATTTAATTTCTGAATGGTAACTGCATTATCCTCAGGGCCCTCATCGGATGTATCTTTTATAGTTGAAACATACCCTTCTATTGCATCAAGACAGTCGAAAAGAATATCAATAAGATCACTGTTTACCTTAACGTTATCATTTCTAACTTCCTGAAAAACATTCTCCATGTCATGGGTCAAATGCTGCATCTTCTTGAAGCCCATGGTACCAGCCATTCCTTTTAATGAGTGAGCTGCTCTAAAAATTTCATTGATAGTGTCAGCATTCTCGGGTTCTTTCTCGAGAATCATGATGTTATCACTGAGGCTCTGAATGTGCTCGTTGGACTCATCAATAAAAACATCTAGATATTGGCTAACATCCATACTTATACCCCCAATTCCTTTCTTATTACGTCTGCTACTTTTTCAATTGGCACCGATATATCAGATAGACCACTTTGATCAACTGACTTTGGCATACCATAAACTACACATGTTTCTTTACTCTGTGTAATGACTTTGATGGATTTATATTTTTTTAAATACTTAAGTCCATCTGTACCATCACATCCCATTCCTGTAAGTACAACACAGATCAAATTATCAAAGCCTGTGTTTGCAAGTGACCTATACATAACATCTGCACATGGTCTCAAACTGTTAACAGGTGGATCATCAAACACTCTTGCATAACTTTTCCCAAGTCTGTCTACAACCTCGAGATGCCTTCCGCCTGGAGCCATATAGACTACATTTGGTAAAAGTTCCTCTCCGTCTGAGACTTCCTTGACTTTAAGATTTGCCTCTGCATCGATTCTCTCACAGAGCGAAACTGTAAATCCCTTCGGCATATGTTGCACAATCACAACTGGAACCCCCAAATTACCCGGAAGCTTAGGCAAAAAATTATGAAGAGCCTGCGGTCCTCCTGTGGAAGATGCAATAGCTACTATTCTTTTCCTGCCATTTCCCTGTATCTGAGGTAGGGGCTTTTCCATGGACAAAAAAGATTTCTCAATAATAATATCTTCCTTTTTTACCGTGGACTCATCCCTAGAATTCTCAATATTTTTTTGAGTAAAATCCATTGGTTTGCCGGTTGGTCCAAGTTTCTTAAAGAGATTGTCTACTGCTTCATTTAGTTCTCGGATGAATTTATCACGTCCTGGTCCAAAAATATGAAATGGTCTGGCCACAAATGTAAAATTGTCGTTTTTAGGAAGTGTGAGAGAAGCATCTCTATCTTCTTGCGCTTCTGTTCCTATCAATACAATTTTGCAGGAGCTTCCCTTCTTACGTAAACGATTCAAAATCTCCATTCCGTTTTTTTTGGGAAGATACATATATATTATAAGCATATCTGGACTTATTTTTTCATATATATCCAGAACTTCATCACCATCTCTGCAAGTACTGATTTCATATTTTTCTGTACCTGAACTGATTATATCACACTCATTCTTTCTCAAGAGTGCAGAGTCATCAGCAATCAGAATTTTTTTCATAAGCCTTGCTCTCTTCTCCGTCTACTTCTTTCAACTTCAAAAATATATCTGATAATTACTTCCTGGCTTACTCCGTCTGTATATTGAAATTGTATACGGTGTGAATATTTATTTGTATCCTCGATATGATCACTATGGATAGGTTTTCCTATAACTTCTATAATTCGGCTTCCACTTCTCAAATATAATTCAAATCTGAATAATACATATGAAAAACCTTCGATATCAAATGAAGTGGTAAACCTCATACCGCCTCCGCTAATATCTATTATAGTTCCATTTCCGCTTAAAACGTTTTCTGCTCTTTCTTCCTTGAGGGTTATCTCCCGTTTTGCCTCATTTATAGTTGTAAAATTGCCTGCTTCATCGGATAAAACTGTAAAATCGATTGGTATCATACAGTCTATTCTAAAGAATTCTCTTCTCTGATATTTGCTAATTGATCCCAATACCTCAATTTCTGTGAGGTAAAAATTTTCTTTTTTGTATCGTCTCACTACCTGTCCATCTGCATGGAGCAGACCCTGAATTGTAGTAAAGATAAGATTATATTGTCCGCCATCCCGTAAAGGAATAATTATTGTTTCCTCTTGTGGTGTCATGATTTCTATATGATTATTATCCAAAATGCTGTATAGCGAACTCTTATATGAATGGTTGATACCTTTATTTTTGCCGTCTGGATCTATTTTAGGTTCAACAACATCAAGTTTACATCCCGGAAGTATATCATCAAGTTCCATAAATCCACTCCTATTCCTGTGTCTTAGTTAAAAATTTAAAAAATCTGCTTATTCCCTTATCGTTTGATTCATATTTCTCGCCTATAAGGTCAGATGCTATTTCATAAAAGCATCTCGATGACTTCGATGACGGGCTCTCAAGAGAAACAATTTTTTGCTTTCTCACTGCCTTTTCTAAAGCACTGTCCATTGGTACCATTCCGGCGTAGTCTAACTTGCCACCCAAAAAGCGTCTGACAACTGAATCAATTTTTTTAAATACTTGATCAGCCTCCTGGTTAGATGTAACCTTATTGGCAATCAGCCTTATCCTTGAGTTACCTTCTACAAAATCCGGATTTCTGACCATGGCCTTTACCAATGAATATGAGTCAGTAAGAGAGCTTGGTTCAGGCGTTGTTATCAACAGAACCTCAGGACTGGCTAGGACAAATCTCAAAACATTATCCGCTATTCCCGCGCCTGTATCCACTATCAGTATGTCACACATTTCACTTAAAAGCGATAAATTTTCGACCAATAAAGTGATCTGGTCATCTTTCAAATTATTAAGTGCGACTATTCCGGATCCCCCAGAAATAAAGCCAATATCCATTGGTCCTTTAGTCACAGCCTCACGAATATCCATACCCTTATATATTACATCGGACAAATCGTGTTTCGGAATAGTACCAAACATGACTTCAACATTCGCAAGTCCAAAATCTCCATCAAAAATAATAACCCGTTTGCCCATTCTCCTAAACCAAACGGCAAGGTTAACTGCAACATTGGATTTGCCAACTCCTCCCTTACCACTTGTAATAGTGAATATCTGCGTAGGTTTTTTATGTCTCAGTTTTACTTCATTTCTAAGGTTTTCAGCCTGATCCATTACTTTCCTCCGAGCAGCTGTTTAACAATTTGCTGGATATTTATTACATTTAAATCATCCGGTACACCCTGACCATTGCAAACATACGACAAATCCGTTCCTGCATATAACTTTGTGCTAAGAATACTTCCATATACATCTGTTTCATCAAGTTTAGTAAAAATAAGTGAAAAATCTGTAAATGTCTTGTATGTATCAACAATTTCCTTGAGATCTCTATATTTTGTTGTAGCGCTAAGTACGAGAAAAACTTCCTTATCATAGGCAGGATCTACTGTGTTAAGTATATCCTCCATGTCTTTTCTCTGTACATTATTTTTATGTGAAAATCCTGCTGTATCTACAAGAATTAGATCCATACCACCCATTTTGGCAATTGCTTCATTAATATCGTTCTTAGTAAGTACAATATCAAGCGGTATCTCTAAAATATTAGCATAGGTTCTTAACTGATCCGTTGCTGCAATTCTATAGGTATCAGTCGTCAGAAGACCTACTTCCTTGCCATAATTAAGCTTATATCTTGATGCAAGCTTGGCAATTGTGGTAGTCTTTCCAACACCTGTCGGCCCAATCAAAAAAACCAACAATGGTTTAGTACTTCCGCACACAATTGTTTTTGGTTTTCCCATCATAAGGACCATCTTCTGATACACATTTGATAAGAGATAATCAAGATTATTACCGGACTGAATTACCTTTTCCATGTCCTTTAATACCTGATTAACATATACTTCATCAACCTCATTCGATAGAAGCGAATTATACAACATACTAACAAATTGCCTATTTAATGCAGGCTTTTTGGTTTCCTGTTGCCTGATATCATTATTATTATCTGTTTTGTCATGTAACGGAATAAACGTTTTATCATTGTTTTCGTTACCTCCATTGACAGAACCATCCACTATAGACGATATATTTTTTTTATTATTAAAACCTGATTTTTCATTACCAAAATTCTCAGCGGACTGAGGACTATTCTTTTTGATCACTTCATTGACAGCCTGAAAAGCACTTTTTAAAGAATCTTCAGCCAAAAGATCCTTGTCTTTTTCTTCATTAAGCACAGGACTTGGCGTTGGCTTGACAGGATTGACCTGATTTACCATAGAAGCATTTTGCAAAGAACTCTGTTTTCTTGCTTCAACGTGGTTAACTACTCCCTTTTCTCCTGCTAAAGCATCGAAATGTCCACCCTCTCCAAGAGCTGTTGACAAATTCTTTCTAATAGGTACTGTATCATCTTCCAATGCTGCAGTTACTTCGTATGTGCTTTTTTTGAAAAAGCCTGTCAGTCCACTCGGTCTGACCTCTTTTACATTCATTATTACAACAGACTGTCCAAGTTCATCCTTGGCATTCTGAATGGCTTCTTCTCTTGTGTTTCCTGTGAATTTTTTAATTGTCATCTATAGTCACCATTCCTACCGAGCGCAGTTCTACATTCGGTTCAACCTCGTTAAAAGATACAACCACAAGATCATTAAAATAATCATGTGTAAGATTCTTAAAGTACATTCTAACTATTGGAGAACATACTACAATAGGGGTCTGTCCCTTTTCTTCGAACTTATGGATTTCCTGACCGAGGACATCCATGATCTTTCAGACCGTTTCCGGATCAATAGTGAGATAT
>JAGOLM010000051.1 GCA_017994075.1 Lachnospiraceae bacterium | reverse complement strand
AATCAAGGATATGAAAAAATAATCGTCGTGAGAACCAGAGAGAGAACATTCAGAAAAGATCCCGATATGAAGGCCACAGAGGCAAGGCTACTAAGCCAGAGATATGCGGAATATCCAGACCTTTTACATGATCTTCTCACATCAGACAAGGAATACAACAAGACTTGTGACAGGCTTATCGAACTTGAAAAGGATAAAAGAGTCATGGTCATTGCCCCATCTATTTCACCTAGAATTGATTCCATGGAGGCTAATCTGGAGAAACTTGGGAGGCTGTATTGGCTGGGATATCATGATGGAGAGAGAAGTATCGACAGATTGAAAAAATATTTAGACTCATAATTAAGACGCCCCAAAGGGCGCCTTTTTATGCAGATAGCACATGAATAATGAAGGAGTTTTATATGTACAAGAAGATCAACCCCAAGGCTAAGTGGCTTATGCTGCTTTTTGAAGTGATTGTAGCGATTATTACAACTATCATAATTGTTGTAGTTTTTCAGTTGTTCCTGACGAAGCTCAAGTCTCCAATCGTTAGATACCTCTGCATTGCTGCAATAGTATTGACATGGGGCTATGCACTTATTTCCCCATTCGTCAGAAGTGTCTGGTATAGATATGCATTTAACAAGGATGAGATAAGAAAAAGAGAAGGTTTTCTAACGGTAGTTGAGACAATAGTCCCAATAGAAAGATTGCAAAAATTATCTCTTGAAACAGGCCTTTTTGACAGGATGTTCGGGCTTACCAGAGTTAAGCTGACGACTGCCGGAGGCGATGTGGATATTCGTTATCTGGAGATTGAAAAGGCAGAGGCTATAGCTGAAAGTTTGAAAAATAAGATCAATAAATACGCCAGAAATGATTCAGTAGAAGCGAATAAACTAACGGAAAATACAACTTCAAAAAATGATATAAATGAATCCCCGGAGGACGATAATCATGCCGGAGAATAATGAAAACATAATTGGGACAGAAATGGGTGTCCTGAGGAATCATCCGTCCAAGCTTCTCGAGGAAAGCTGGGCAATGCTTGCTTTTTTTGCAGTTACGATTTTTAATAATTATAGGAATATAAGTAAAAATGATGAGATGATAAATGGTAAGGCTCCTATCATTGTATTTGCAGTTATAGGGATCTGTCTGTTGTATTTTATGTTAAAATTTTTCGTCTGGCGTAAAACCACTATCAGTATAAAGGATGGTCTCCTGATATATAAAGTGGATACCATTAACAAAAAAGAGCATGATATTTCTATTTCTACCATTTCCAATGTGAATCTGGTGCAGAATATTTTTGAAATGTTTATGGGAACCTACAAGGTGAAAATCGATACAAACTCTCTTTCTACAGCTTCCAAAACAGATATTTCTATTATCCTGGGGAAAAAAGAAGCCTATGAGTTCAAGCAAAAAATAATTGCAGTTCAGAGAGGAGACTCGGCTAGTTTTGCTTCTGGTGATAATGCTACAGGCGCGGAAAATTATTTTTCAAAACCAGTTGTATCCGAAATGGATGGTATAGCAGAGAACAAAATCGTTAGGCTGACATCTTCACAGTCTGTAATGGCAGGATTTATGGAAATACCGTTTATATCTTTTATTATTTTGATTGCTGCTGTAGTGGTACCTATAGTTATTGGGATAGGTGCATCTGATAATAAAAATCCCGCCGAATCTGTTGGAATATATGCTGTTTTGACTTCTGCTTTCGCGATTATCGGAATGGTATGGGGCATTGCAAAAAATATTTTCAAATATTTTAATTTTACGGTAGGTAGAGATGAAGACAGGGTGGTTTTGTCCTATGGTCTTTTTACCAAAAAGGAATATGCAATTCCTCTGGATAAGATCAATGGAATGATTTATGAGACTTCAATTATGGGCAATCTCTTCAAATATACTGATGTCAGAATACTTAATGTAGGAGGAGAAGCAGAAGAGGCATTTGGGCAGATCATGATTCCTTCGGTTAAGGATAAATCGTTACAACAATATATGGATATTATCCTGCCTGAGGCAAAGCTTGAGGTCAAGAGTAGTGCCGGAATGCCCAAGAAATTTTTCATATACAGGATAGTCAAAAATCTGATAATCTGGAATATGATAACAGTAATTGCATCGAAAATAATTACTGCTGAGGCTTCAGATTATTGGTGGATCCCTGTTCTGGCAGGAGCATTTATCACAATGCTGGTATTTATATATGACATTATATCCGGGAAAAATGCAATGCTTGGGCTCACTGACAGCTACATAGTTATAAAAAATGGTGGATTTACCATAAAGGTTAGTTATTTCCCTTCGGAAAAGATACAGTACTTGAATCGGAACACAAGTCCTGTGGAAAGATTGTTAGGTGTATCTAGACTAAATATGAGTATCCTGTCCGGTGGTGATAATGACCAGAATTCTCTTAGCGTAGACTCGGTCATATTTGATAAAATAGAAGCAGTATATAAGGCCACGTATTAAAGGAGTTATTTATTTCGCTACAGGTATGGCGTTAGATATAAAGTTTTTAAAATAGGAGATACAGGCATTGAACGATAAACCGAATACGAATATCGTCATGTACACAACGGATGACGGATTAACGAAGGTATAGGCTATCTTTAACAATGATACTGTTTGGCTTTCAATAGACCAGATGGCAGAATTATTTCAGTGAGATCGCAGCGTTATCGGAAAGAATTGCTCGACCGGAGCGGAGCGAAGACCTTGAACCTGAGGTTAAAGAACGCTCCGATTCTTATAAAAAAAGATGGACTAAAAGCCCATCTCTTTTTTATAATATGCGGATAACAGTTGCGTGTGGTCCAGTGGACCACGGAATACGCAACGACCGGAGCGGAGCGAAGACCTTGAACCTGAGGTTAAAGAACGCTCCGATTCTTATCAAAAAAAAGATGGGCTAAAAGCTCATCTCTTTTTTGATAATCTGCGGATAACAGGACTTGAACCTGCACGGTCTCCCACTAGAACCTAAATCTAGCGCGTCTGCCAATTCCGCCATATCCGCGAACCATAGTATATTAACAAATGCAACTAATAGATGTCAAGTGTGAAAAATCATAAATTAATGCCAAAAGGCATAAAATAGGTTGAAATCTGTTTTTAAGTTATGTTATACTCTGTAAAGCTTGTAAATGAGTGGCATTGAAAAAAATAATCAACAAGACAAAATTGTAGCATAATAATAACAATAAAAACAATAATAGAAAGCGAGGTAAAATAAAATGATCAACTATATTAATTATAACAACAATAATAGAATAAAGATAAATTACCTCGGAAGTGATATAAAAGAATAGTGGAATATTGTATTTCGTATATTTTATATTGAGTTTAGGAGCCGTGGTATTTTATACCACGGCTTTTTTGCAACTTATTAGGCCCGGATTATCGGAAACTTATGCAGTTGTTATACAAGATCACTCAATGAAACAGGCACAGCATACTATAGAAAATGAAAAAGATTACAAAAGGTAGACAGACTTATGAAAGACAAAAACAAGAGATTTCCAACTAGAACATCTATGGTCCTTTATTTCTTAAAGGGAGCCAAGGGATACTTCATACTTAGTATCTTGTTCGCATTTATCGTTGCCTTACTGGACATGATAAATCCTAAAATAATTCAGTACACAGTAGACCATTTTATAGGAGATACGAAGGGCAATCTCCCTGCGATCCTTAGAGATGTTTTTCCGGCGCTTGCCGAAAAAGATTATGTAAGAGAGCATCTATATCTGGTAGCACTTGCTGTTGTGATCCTGGCAGTAGCCGGAGCAGTGTCAAGATACTTGTCGAAATACTACAATGCAAAGGGCTCGGAGACACTGATAAAGAGAACCCGAGATAAGCTCTTTACGCATATTGATCACTTGCCATTCGAATGGCATAGTGAGAATCGTACTGGAGACATTATACAGAGATGTACTTCAGATGTGGAAATGGTAAAACAATTCCTGTCAGTTCAGCTGACATCACTGGTACGAGTTGTGATTCTGGTAGTCCTGGCAATTTACTTTATGATGGGAATCAATGTAAGGATCACACTGATTGCCGCTGCATTTTTCCCGGTTGTAGTAGCTTATTCCTTTGTGTTTCACAGCAAGATCGGTAAGGCCTTTTTAAAGGCTGATACAGAGGAAGGCAAGCTATCGGCCATTGCACAGGAGAACCTAACAGGAGTCAGGGTTGTACGGGCATTTGGAAGAGAAAAATACGAAAGAGAGAGATTCGAAAAACAGAATACTAATTATACAAGATTGTGGACTCGTCTCATGAAACTCCTGGCTGTCTTTTGGGCAACAGGTGATGTGATTACAGGGACACAGGTTCTGACGGTTATGGTTCTTTGTACAGTTTCGGCAGTCAATGGAGATATATCAATAGGTCAGTTCATTGCGTTTATATCATATAACTCTATGCTGGTATGGCCTATCAGAATGGTTGGTCGAATAATTGCAGAATTAAGTAAGGCCGGAGTATCAATTGACCGAATCAGTTATATCATGAATTCTGAGGAAGAGAAGGATGTTCAGGATACTATAAATGCTCCTATGGATCAGGATATTGAATTTTCGCATGTATCATTTTCCTATAAAAATCTTGAAAGTAAGACCTCTGTTTCAGATGACGATGATACACCTGGAGTGCTTCACGATGTAAGCTTCAGGATCAAAGCACACTCTACGCTTGGAATCCTTGGAAGCACAGGTTCCGGCAAATCAACACTTATGTATCTTTTGGACAGGCTATATTCCCTTCCAGAGGAAAACGGTAAGATAACAATTGGAGGAGTGAGCATCCAGAATATTAAACTGGAGACACTCCGTAAAAATATAGGTCTGGTGCTCCAGGAACCTTATCTTTTCTCAAGAACACTTTCAGAGAATATAGGAATTGCCAAGGATGAGGCAGATATGACTGAGATTCGCGATGCGGCGAGAATAGCTGCACTTGATGAATCAGTTATGGAATTTTCCAAGGGCTATGATACTTATGTAGGAGAGAGGGGAGTGACACTGTCAGGAGGACAGAAGCAGCGAGCAGCTATTGCGCAGATGCTGGTCACAGAACCGCCTATCATGGTATTTGATGATTCACTGTCAGCAGTTGATACTGAAACAGATGCCAGGATACGAACTGCACTTAACAGGATGGATGGTGAGTCAACGGTGATCCTTATTGCCCATAGAATAACGACACTTATGCATGCTGATCATATTATCGTACTTGATAAGGGAAGAATCGTTGAGGAAGGAACTCATGACGAACTTTTAGAGAAAAAAGGTATGTATAAGAAGATCTACGATATTCAGACTCAAGGGAAGGAGGACTAATATGGACGAGAACAACACAACTATGATCGAAGAAAAAACAGAAAATAAAAGTACAGAAAAAGACAAAGACAAGACTACAATACTTCCTTTCTTTGGATTCCCTAGATTATTTCCATATATGAAAAAATACAGGGGAAAAATAATATTTATGATAATAATAGGAGGTGTGGTTTCATTTATTGATACTCTCTATCCGATGTTTTCTAGATATGCATTGAATAATTTTGTGGCAGAAAAGGACCTTAGCAAGCTTCAGATATTTATAATTACATATGTAGCACTTTTGATAATACAGTCAATAATGAGTTTTGTAACCATCTATTTTTGCGCACAGGTAGAACTTTTTATGAATAGAGATCTAAGAAGTGCGGCATTTAATCATCTGCAGGAATTATCTTTTTCATATTTTAATCAGAATAATGTCGGATATATTCATGCAAGAGTTATGAGCGATTCCGGCAAGATCGGGGCACTGACCTCATGGCATATAATGGATATGGTCTGGAATGGTACATACCTTATCGGAATGCTTATTCTCATGTTGGTCATAAACTGGAAATTAGCACTTTATGTGCTGATCCTTGTCCCTATAGCAATCGTAATAATTACATTTTTTCAGAAGAAATTAATAGGCATTAATAGAAAAATAAGGGAGATCAATTCAACTATAACCAGTGATTTCAACGAAGGAATAACTGGAGCAAAATCCATCAAGACTCTTGCAGTCGAAGATAAGATGGAGGATGACTTTGAAAAAGATACAATGAAGATGAAGAGGACTGCAGTGCATTCAATGCATTATTCTGCACTTTTCACATCGCTGGTAACTATGATGTCATCAATTGCACTTTCACTGGTACTGTGGCGTGGGGGAATCATTACCATGCATGGTGTTATGGAGATCGGTACACTTTCGGTTTTCCTGACATACGCTATTAATATGATGGAACCAATTCAGAATTTGATCGGTACATTGTCGGAAATCATCGCAGTTCAGGTCAATGTAGAACGATTGGTTAATCTCTTGGAAACAGAGTCAGATGTATCAGATACTCCGGAAGTAATTGAAAAGTATGGTGATACATTTAATCAAAAAAAGGAAAACTGGGAGGATCTCTATGGAGACGTGAAATTCTCAGATGTGACTTTTAGATATCCTGATGGAGATGAGGATGTTCTGGAACATTTTAATCTGGATGTTCCTAAGGGAACTTCCGTTGCGATCGTAGGTGAGACCGGTGCAGGCAAATCAACACTGGTCAACCTGATATGCCGATTCTTTACTCCTACTTCCGGTCAGATACTTATAGATGGAAAAGATGCAAGAGAGCGTTCCCAGGGGTGGCTACACAATAATATTGGATATGTACTTCAGACACCTCATTTATTTTCTGGAACGGTAAGAGAAAATCTCCGTTATGGTAAGCCTGATGCTACAGATGAAGAAATCATGGAAGCAATCAAAATGGTAGCAGCTGAAGGCGTAATAGAAAAGATGCCTGATGGACTGAACAGTGATGTAGGCGAGGGCGGTGATATGCTATCAACAGGCGAGAAACAGCTATTGTCATTTGCCAGAGCTCTTTTGTCTGATCCTAGGATACTGATTCTGGATGAGGCTACGGCTTCGATAGATACGGTTACTGAAAAAGCTATACAAAATGCGATCACGGTTATTACCAAGGACAGAACTTCATTTGTAATAGCCCATCGTCTCTCGACAATTGTGGACAGTGATGTTATCCTTGTTGTTTCTGATGGCAAGATAATTGAACGCGGCAATCATAGCGAGCTTATGGCGAACCAAGGTCATTATTACGACCTCTTTACGAGACAGTATGTTGAGAGCGTGTAAAATTATCAGTATACGATGATAAAGATAATAATAAAGAAAATTATAAAGTAAATTAAAAAGAAGGAAACATGCGATACGTATATCCAAATTATTACAGTAAATTTGAATGTATCGGAGGAAAATGCTCTGATACATGTTGCGCAGGATGGGAAGTCGATGTAGATGATGATACGGCCGAGATGTACCGGTCTATTCCACTTCCAATAGGTGACAGATTGAGAGACCGTCTCCGTGGGAGTGAAGGAACATATCATTTTGAACTTGCCGGAAATAAAAGATGCCCCTTCCTAAATGAGGATAATCTCTGTGATTTAATACTGTCTCTGGGCAATGGCGGTATGTGTGTAACATGTACTGAATACCCGAGATTTTATGCAGATACTCCTATATATGAGCAGGTAGACCTTACCCTTTCATGTCCGGAGGCAGCTAGGATATTTTTCCTTGATACCGATCCGATACGATATATAGTTGAGGATATTGACGAAGATGATAAGGATGATGACGGAGAGTTCGGTGATGATCCCTTTGGTCATAATGGCAATTCTCAGAATGATGAGGAATTCTACAGAGAGTTAGAAGAATCACATATGGACGAATCAGATGAAAATAGACTTCTAAATCTGTTAAAAAGAAGAGAAGTTGCATTTTCTATTATGGCTGATAGGACTCAGTCTCTGGAAAATCGATGGAATGGGGCGGTTTCAATTGTATTTGCACATAAATCTGGAACTGAATCCGAATCCGAATCCATATCGGAATTGCCAGATGTGTCTGGAGGTTTGAATCAGGCTACAGATGATGAAAATATCTTAAATAATATTAAAGATATGGAGGTAGTCAATCCCCTCTGGGCACAGTACATGACAAGGATAAGTTCCAATCTAAAAGAGGTCCAGTCCAATATAGACCAGCTGATCAACAATCGAAGCAAATACCTGGATAATGAAATGGAGAGGCTCCTGACTTATTTTATATTCAGATATGCTATTGATATTTACTATCATGATAATCCGGATAAGACGCTTTTATTTATAAAGAGATGCTTCAGGATTGTACTTCTTCTGATTGGAGAGAAATTTATTGCAGATGATTCATTAATATCTGTATCAGATTATCTGCAGTATGATGACTTTATGAGGGCACTTTTGGAGGAAAGAGGCAGAATATTTTCGAGACAGATCGAGCATTCCGATGATAATGTAAGCGAGCTGATGAGGGATATGAGATAGAGCTGATAAGATAGAACTTATAAGATATAAATGTAAATTGTGCTTAATATAAAACATAAAATAAAGTGAACAAAGTTTGAACTTAGTCTTTCTTGAGTAGAATTTCATTAATTACAAGTGTATAATAACTAGCGTTTGTAATTGTACTGAATGACTTTCCCTAAATAGTGAGAAGAGAAGATTGTAGAAGGTTTATATGAAAAAAGTTAAGAAATACGGTGATTT
>JAGOLM010000118.1 GCA_017994075.1 Lachnospiraceae bacterium | reverse complement strand
TGATGATGGATCTACAGACAGAACATCGGAGATCGCAGACAAATATGCAGAACAGTACCCTGGGATAATAAGAGTTATCCATCAGGAGAATGGTGGACATGGCGAGGCAGTTAATACAGGTCTTAGAAACGCTACCGGATTATATTATAAAGTAGTTGATTCTGATGATTGGGTAGATGGCGAGGCATATGCCAGGGTTGTATTTACACTTAAAGAGCTTGTAAAAGAGAATCATCCTATAGATATGCTTCTTACCAATTATGTGTATGAAAAGGTATCTGAGAATCACCAGAGAAGAATGATATACTCACCTCTTTTCCCTGAGAACCAGATCATTGGATGGGGAGATATGAAGAGAGTTATCAAGGGATTTACCATTCTGATGCATTCTGTTACATATAGGACAGAGATGCTAAGAGAGAGTGGAATGGTGCTTCCGAAGCATACATTTTATGTGGATAATCTGTTTGTATATGAACCACTACCATATGTTAAGACTATTTATTATCTGAATGTTGATTATTATAGATACTACATTGGAAGAGAAGGGCAGTCCGTTGCAGAACAGACAATGATAAAACGTATCGATCAGCAGTTTGCAGTTAATTATAGATTGATAGAAGGCTGCGATGTATGGTCCATAGAAGAACCAAATCTAAGAAATTATATGCTGTCATTTCTGGAAATGATTACTGTAGTCAGTACCTGTCTTGGGTATCTGTCAGGGACAGATGAGAATCTGCAGAAGGTCAAAGACCTATGGAATCATATTAAGGATGTCAATCCTAGAACCTATAGACATATTAGGTTTGGAGTATTTGGCAATGCAATGAAGATCCCTGGAAAAGTAGGAAGAAAAATGGCTCTTAAAGCATACCATCTGAGTCAGAAATATATGGGATTCAACTAACAGATAGAAAATGAGGATAAAACATGTGCGGAATTATAGGATATACAGGCAGAATGGCGGCCCAGAATATACTCTTAGACGGCCTACAGCGCTTAGAGTATAGGGGCTATGACAGTGCCGGAATAGCCTTTTTTGAGGAAAACACAGGGCATATTTCGGTCAGAAAAACTGCTGGTAAGGTCATGGATCTCAGAGCTATCTGCGATGATGAGAACATGTCAGTATGCGGAATAGGCCACAGCAGATGGGCTACACATGGTGGAGTTACCAATGCCAACGCTCACCCTCACAAGGTAGGAGATGTGGTTCTGGTCCATAATGGGATAATCGAGAACTATCACCAGCTTATTGAAAAGTATCACCTCATGGGACAGATGAAGTCAGAAACAGATACAGAGGTTGCATGCGCTGTTATCAACGCCAATTATAATGGTAATCCTGAAGAGGCAATTAAAAAAGCTGTAAATGAACTTAAGGGTTCTTTTGCTTTTTGCATAATGTTTAGGAATCATCCCGGTGAAGTGTATGCTATTAGAAATGTCAGTCCGCTTGTAGCCACATATGCTCCCAAAGAGGGCTCTTTTTTGGCATCTGATCTGACGGCATTTATTGAGTATTCCAATAAATATTTTGTAATTCCTGAATATCATATACTCAAAATGACGAAAGACGGGATCACACTTACGGATCTGGATGGCAAGGCAGTTGAACCCGATTATATGATAGTAGACTGGGATGTAACTACAGCAGAGAAGAATGGCTACAATCATTTCATGATAAAAGAGATCCATGAGCAGCCGGACGCCTTTGAGAGAACAATAGGTCCTAGGATCAAGGACGGAATGCCTGATTTTTCAGATGATAATATTCCTGATTCACTTTTTAATGGAATCAAGGACATTACTATTATCGCTTGTGGAACAGCCATGTATGCAGGAATGGTAGGACGTACTCTTATTCATAATAAGATAGGTCTTCCGGTAAATGTAGAGATCGCATCAGAATTCAGATACGAACGTCCTACAATCACAAAAGATACACTTGTAATCGTGATCTCACAGTCAGGTGAGACCATTGACACACTTGAGGCACTGAGACTCGCCAAGTCCAGAACAGATAGAACTCTTGCCGTTGTCAATGTCAAGGGATCCACAATTGCTCGTGAGAGCAATTATGTAATGTATACTCACGCAGGCCCCGAGATTGCGGTAGCCAGCACCAAGGCATATACGGTTCAGGTAGCAGCACTTTATCTGATCGGAGCTAGAATAGGCGTCCTCTCAGGAGAAATAGAAAACGATACTGTAAGAGAATTTATTGCCAAGTTTAGACAGGTTCCTGAGCATATAAAGAGCGTACTCCAGATGGAGGATACTATTCGTATGTATGCAAATAGGATGACCAATGCCAAGGATACGTTTTTCATCGGAAGAGCACTCGATTATACGCTTTCCATGGAAGGTGCGCTGAAGCTTAAAGAGATTTCATATATTCATGCTGAGGCATATGCAGCAGGGGAACTAAAGCATGGAACGATTGCTCTAATCAGTGAGGGTGTTCCGGTAATTGCTATTGCTACCCAGTCTAATGTCTATAGCAAGGTTATATCAAATATCCGTGAGGTCAAGGCAAGAGGAGCATATGTTATTCTTATTAGTAAGGATCAGGAGATAGGGGATAACACAGTATGTGATATTCATATCCCACTTCCTGAGATAGATGATGAACTAACAGTTTTTGAATCTGTTGTAGTTCTTCAGATACTGGCATACTACACATCAGTTGGAAAGGATATCAATCCT
>JAGOLM010000050.1 GCA_017994075.1 Lachnospiraceae bacterium | reverse complement strand
GTACTATTTCTGACTCATAATAATATGTGGCTGTTTAAGCCATCCAGTCTATTGGGAACCATCAGAAGTACTTATATTCTTTACTGTCTGACCTCTTACCAATAGTCCCTGAACCTTTCTTGTCTCTGGTTCAAACAATTTAGGATTTTCAATGTTTTGTACCAACAGATACATTGCCGTCTTGCCTATTGCAGTGGCATCTTGCTGGTATGTGGTGAGTCTCGGCCTTAATAGTGATGCAAGCTTGATTCCATCGTAACCTGTTACGCTTATATCATCCGGAATACTGAGTCCCTCTTTTTCCAACTCTGTCAACCCTCCCAGATATGAGATGTCATCCGGATACATGATTGCTGTTGGTCTGTCAGGCAGTGCCATAAGTTCTCTTGTCGCTATTCCGCTGGACTTAGGATCATGGAAGATTCCAAGTTTTATATATTCCTGAGGAATAATAACTCCTGACTCATCAAGGGCCTTATAGAAACCGTTTTCGCGCTTTCTGGTTACAGATGTTTCTTCACCATGGATAAAAGCTATCTTGCGATGTCCCTGACTCATCAGGTACTTCGTAAGCTCATAACCTCCGGCAACATTGTCTGACATCACACTGCTGTGACTATCATAAGAATAATCAATGCTTACTAGCGGTATATCACTCTCAACCAGATCTAGTACATCTCTGTCAGTATAATTAGAGGTAACTATCAACACTCCATCAAAATCGCGATATTTGCAATGGGCCAAATAGGAATCAGAAATATTCCTATTAATAAATGTAAGATCATACCCACTGGATTCTGCTTCTTTCTTTGCATTATTCAGAATAATTGAAAAGTACTCATGAGTCAGTCCGCCTTGTTCGTCTGTGTCATCCTGAAAAATAACTCCGATATTCTTGGATCTGCCGTTCTTAAGCATCCTAGCTGCTGCATTAGGTCGATAATGAAGCTCTTCACATGCTTTTTGAACTCTAGCAACTGTAGCATCACTTAAGTCACCGTAGCCATTTAGAGCCTTGCTCACTGTTGCCGGTGAAACATTTAATTTTTTTGCTATATCCTTGATAGTTGCCATATACCTCTGCCTAACTAACTATAACCAATCAATCCTATCACTAACTCAACACTGTATTGCTTTTCACTAAATCGTTTTCGCTTATCACATACTAAATCGTTTTCATAACTGTGTCAACGAAACTATTTCATAACTTTTTCGATAGTTTTTTGTGCACTTTTCACAATTTATAGGTGCAATACCAAGGTTACTCTTTACATTTATCATGTTTACCCATATAATTTCGTTGGTACATTCGAAAACGTTTTCGAAAGAAAATGAGGTGTTATTATGAAATACGGGCATTTCGATGATGAACATAAAGAATATGTCATTACTACCCCTAAAACTCCACTGCCCTGGATCAATTACCTTGGCAGCAACGACTTCTTCAGTCTAATCTCAAATACAGCCGGAGGCTATTCTTTCTATAAAGATGCCAAGCTTCTCCGCCTGACTAGATACAGATACAATAATTGTCCCTCAGATACTGGCGGAAGATATTATTATATCAATGATGGTGGGTCTATCTGGAACCCTGGATGGCAGCCGACTCAAACGACATTAGATGATTACAGTGCTAGACATGGTCTAGGATATACCATTATAGAAGGACAAAAAAATAACATTTCTGCCAGCATAACAGCCTTTGTTCCTATTAATGATACTTGTGAGATCAACAGACTTGTTATTGCCAATAATGGTACGGAAAATAAGGAATTGGATATTTTCAGTTTAGTAGAATTCTGTCTCTGGAACGCAGAGGATGATGCTTCAAACTTTCAGCGTAACTTCTCTACCGGAGAGGTTGAGGTAGAAGGAAGCACCATATATCACAAAACCGAGTACCGTGAGAGACGTAATCATTATGCGGTCTATTCTGTAAACTGTGATATTGATGGTTTCGATACATCAAGGGATGATTTTGTAGGTGCCTATAATGGATTCAAGAATCCAACGGTGGTCAGTGAATGTAAGAGTCGAAACTCCATAGCGCATGGATGGGCTCCAATAGGTAGTCATCATATCCATCTCAACCTGTCTCCCGGGGAAGAAAAGAGTTTTATTTTTGTACTAGGCTACTGCGAGAATCCTAAGGATAAGAAATTTATAGCTCCAAATGTAATCAACAAAGCTCCTGCAGAAAAATTACTCAAAAAATATCAAACCGACGAACAGGTTGATGCTGCACTTGCTGAACTGCATCAGTACTGGGATGGTCTACTGTCTACCTATACTCTTATGTCAAAAGACTCCAAGCTTAATCGTTTGGTCAATATATGGAACCAATATCAATGCATGGTCACATTCAATATGAGCCGTTCTGCTTCTTATTACGAAAGCGGTTTAGGCAGAGGAATGGGATTCAGAGATTCATGTCAGGATCTCCTTGGATTCGTACATCTGATTCCGTCCCGTGCAAGAGAGCGAATCATAGATATTGCTAATACTCAGTTTGAGAATGGCAGTACTTATCACCAGTATCAACCTCTTACCAAGAGGGGAAATGCTTCTATCGGCGGTGGTTTCAATGACGATCCGCTATGGCTGATCGCCGGTACATGTGCGTATATAAGAGAAACCGGTGATTATGGAATCTTAGACGAACCTTGTGCATTTGACAGTGATTTTTCCAAAGCTGTTCCGCTTATGGAGCATCTAAGGAGGAGTTTTAAATACACTACTACTAACCTCGGTCCTCACAAGCTCCCTCTAATCGGAAGAGCTGATTGGAATGATTGTCTGAACCTGAACTGTTTCTCAGAAGAGCCCGGCGAGAGTTTCCAGACATTCGGTCCCAGCGAAGGTCCTGTTGCAGAATCTGTTTTTATAGCAGGAATGTATGTAAAATATGGTAGCGAATACGCTGATCTATGTAGCAAAGTAGGACAAAGCGCTGAGTCAGAGGATATTCGATCTCTTATTGATAAAATGGTAGCCGCAGTAGAAACTGCCGGTTGGGACGGAGAGTGGTTCCGACGTGCCTATGACGCAAACGGTAACCCTGTTGGTTCATCCGAAAACGAAGAAGGTCAGATATACATAGAACCACAGGGAATGTGTGTAATGGCTGGAATCGGCAAGGAAAATGGCAAGGCCAAAAAAGCACTTCAAAGTGTACGAGACAGGCTCGACAGCAAGTACGGAATAGTACTATTACAGCCTGCCTACACAAAATACCATGTAGAGCTGGGTGAGATTTCATCATATCCGCCAGGGTACAAGGAAAATGCCGGAATATTCTGTCATAACAATCCTTGGATTGCTTGCGCCGAAACCGTTTTAGGTAATGGCGATCGTGCTTTTGAAACATTCAAGAAAACATGCCCTGTATATCTGGAAGATATCGGAGAGATCCATAGAACAGAACCTTATGTATATTGTCAGATGGTAGCCGGCAAGGACGCGCCTACTTTTGGCGAAGGCAAAAACAGTTGGCTCACCGGTACTGCTGCCTGGACATTTACTTGTATCAGCCAGTATATACTTGGTATTCAACCTGATTTTGATGGTCTCAGAATAGATCCTTGTATTCCATCTGATGTAGATGAATACAAGATCGACAGAATCTTCCGCGGTTGCACTTACCATATTACCGTGAAGAATCCCGATCATGTTCAAAAAGGTGTTTCTTCTGTTTTGATAAATGGTGATGAGGCTCCTCTTGGAGATCTTCCCATCAATGTGATCCCTCCTGTTTCCGGAGAAAAGCTTGATGTCGAAGTAATACTCGGATAACTATAAAAAACTGTAATAAAAAGGATGTGAAAATATAATTTTCACATCCTTTTTTTGAACATTTGAACACCGCTTCCCCCTTATACAAACGGTATCAAATGCGTATCTGTATCTATATATCTGACTTACTCCAGTTTCAGTATCATAGCCAATACTCGTTTTGCTGAATTTTCAAGGTTTTTCCTATTTATCAATCCCTCTTTGACAGCGCGGGTCAATTGTTCAGGATATCCTGTTCCCATCTTGATATCGTTTCCTGCAATAACCTCTTTATAATGAGTTGCATAGTTCCACCAATCCGTTGTGACCATACCATTATAGCCCCATTCTTCCCTTAATATACCTGTTAGGAGATCCAGATTTTCTGATGCTCTTACACCATTTATCAGATTATATGACGACATTACAGTCCATGGATCAGACTCTTTTACTACTATTTCAAAGGGCTTTAGATATATCTCCCTTGCTGCTCTTTCTGATACTCTAGAATCTGAATGAAATCTATTACTCTCTTTATTATTAAGTGCAAAGTGCTTCAAGGATACTCCGATATGATTCGACTGAACTCCCATTACCAATGCTGATGCCTGGTTGCCTGCCAATACCGGGTCCTCTGAATAATATTCAAAGTTCCTTCCGCATAGCGGGTTTCTATGTATATTGACAGCAGGTGCCAACCAAACAGCAAGATTATTTTCCTTAACCTCTTCTCCTGCTGCCACTCCAACTTTATATGTAATCTCTGGATTCCATGTGCATGCCAACAGGGTAGCTGATGGAAATGCTGTAGTACATACTCCAACTTCGGGAAGTATTCTAAGTCCGGCAGGACCATCTGCTGTCATAGCATTGGGCACGCCGTACTCCGGCAGATTACCTATCCCATAGCAATTTGCTACTCCGGTATTGGGCTGTCCTCCTAGTAAATCAGCCAATATCTCATCCGGTAGTTTTGCCACAAATTCATCCAGTGAGATTCTTCCTTCTGCCACATCTATAAATTTCGGTTTGTTTTTATCATCCCACAATTTCTGACGTGGAACAGCTCTATACGCAGGTGCATACCCTACTGTACCATCGATTTCTGCAGGGTACTCATTATCGTGGCCATCATTTTTCGATCCTTCAGCCTGATCATATGTCTCTAATGGTTCGAAACTACCATCCGGTCTCATTCTCTTTTTAAGTTTGGTTGGCTTTATCTTCTCGCTAAGTCTCTCCACCAGTACATTCTCATCTAATTCCAGTGCTCCGGCCTCTATTACATCCTCAACCGAATTACCTACATAAATAAAATATTCACCTTGCTCTAGAATATATGACGAATTTTCTACCCTGCCTGCATCATCGTAGGATGCCATATATGTAACAGGATAGGATATTTCTATTCTTTCTGTTTCTCCCGGAGCCAATTCTCTGGTCTTTTTATATCCGCCCAATGCCATCCGAGGCTTACCCAGGATTCCCTGGGGAGCACTATAATACGCCTGGATAACTTCTTTTCCAGTGTGAGTCCCTATATTGGTGACATCGCAGCGTACTATCACATCTCCGGTCCCATCAATTCTTGTCTCCAGCTCCAGATTATCTATATCAAAATCTGTATAGGACAGCCCATATCCAAAAGGATAGTTAACCTTCTCACGAGCGCCCGGTATAGTTTCGAAATATCTATAACCTACATATATATCTTCTGTATATTCTACATAATCATCGGAAGCGTAGAATCCTTCTGTTGAGGGATAATCCTCTATACGCTTCGCAAAAGTATCTGCTAATTTTCCTGATGGATATCCTATTCCCATCAAAAGCTCTGCCTCTGCCAGCCCTCCTTCCATTCCTCCCTGCCAGGCCAAGAGGCAACTACAGATATTCTGATCATTTTTGATCCACTCTGTATCCACTACTCCGCCTACGTTCAGAACTACAGCAACTTTTGCAAAAGCTTTTTTGACCTTATTTACCATTTCGGTCTCTTCGTCAGTGAGATAAAAATCTCCTCTTGGGAACAGAACATCTGCTCTTTCCTGCATCGGTGTGACCCAATCCTCTTTTCGAGAGCTTCTGCACTTTACTCCCTCTATTTTTCTATCCCAGGCCTCACCTGAGAATCTGCTTATGGAGATAATTGCGATATCAGCATAATTCTTTGCAGTATTTAATATCTCATCTGGTAATGTCGGTTCCTCGATCATGCCGGGAGCATTACCATTTGAATATTCCTTTTCTACATAATTTTTATAGAATTTTGCGGCTTCGTCATAGACAGTTATCATTTCAGGATATTCTTTAAATCCATCATACAGATTAACAATATGTGAAACGGTTACGTCTCCGCTTCCGCCTCCGCCCTTGACATAATCAAAGGTTCCCTTGCCAAAAAGAGCTACTCTTGACCCTTTTTTCAGTGGCAATAGGTTCCCATCGTTTTTCAAAAGAACCATGCCTTCTTTGGCCGCATTCTTGGAAACTTCCAGATGTTCTCTGCCAGCTGTTACTCTATCCCTGCCCTGGTATAAAGGGAGATTCGGTTGATAATTTACTCTGTTCCATTTTTGCATGATTTTCACCTCATAAAATACGATCTATTAATTAAGCTCTGTCATAAAACAATCTCTCAAAATAACGAGCAGCGTGGTATTAAATCACGATGCTCGCTTCCGGTTTCAGATTTTAGTATTGTCTTTTTTCATCTCTGCTTTATTATTGTACATTCTCTTATCTGCGATCTTAAGAGCAGACCTTATGGAATGAACTCCCTTTTCATTATAATAACATACGCCTACAGCTGCACTTATATTTACAAAGCGATTATACGAATTCTCTCTTTTCATTTCCCTCTTAAATGCCATTAAAAATTTCTCTGTTTCATCTTTTAAAGTGTATTCATCCGAAACTATAACAGCTGTGAATTCGTCTCCGCCGATTCTACCGATAAATCCCCATCCCTTAGATGCATTTAGCAGAACATTGGCAAATGATCTGATATAATCATCTCCCTGTTCATGACCCTGTTCATCATTTACTTTTTTAAGTTCATTTAGGTCAAACTCTATGACACTGTAGAAATTATTATCCCTGTCTACCTTATCAAAATAATCCTCTGTAGCCTGCCTGTTATTGATTCCCGTAAGTGCATCTGTGTATGCCAGATGTGACATCACATCGATCTTGGCCTTATTTCTCTCAGAGCGAATCGTATCATTAATATAGTCTAGAAAAAGTGAACTGGCAAATATCAGAACTGCAACCTTAAATCCTCTTACCTGATACTGCGCATCTCCGCTTTTATCTACGTACTTGGCGTAATTAAACACGATCAATTCCCAAAAGGCATAAATAGTGACAACAAGAGTGCCGATAATCGAATAATAGCTATTAGTTACTTTTCTCTTAATATCCAATAATCTCGTGGTCAATACATAAGCTAACGTAAAAACATCCAATATCTGTCCTAATATAAGAAACGATGGCATATTAACGATCTGTAGTGCCTGAAGAATAAATACCACCCCTATAAAGATCATATTGGCAATAGCAATCGATCTAAATAAATATCTCCTTATTGCCCGTTTATTATTATAATTACCATCTGTGTGATAACACAAGAAAAAGAATGGAGCGGTATACACACATATGTATTCCAGATATACCTTAAACACAAGATCGCTTGAAAACAATTCTGTAAGCTCCGATGTGCAGAGTATCCAGAATCCTGCTGAAATTGAAAAAAGAGCCATCCATACTAGTTTTGCTATGCTGGATTGTTCCAACGTTTTGAAAATGGCGCTCATAGTACCGCAAACCACCAGTACTATTCCAAACAGGACCAGAAAGAATGATATCATAAGAGTCCATATATTTTCAGCAGCGTACTCTTTGTACCGGCTCTCCTGATTAACGATAAGCGGAGCCCCGATGGAAGAAAACGCTTGATTCTCTCCTACTCTCATGACAATCTTAATTGTCTTGCCCTGATATCCATACGGGAGGCAAACGCTTAGTGTTCCACTTCCTGTGATTTTACCCTCGTCATATCTCTTTTTACTATAAGAAAAAAACTCTCTGCCATTTATACTTGCAGAAAAGTCCGTATACCGTATATACATTATCATTGCGGCATTTTGAATCACTTTTTTGGGGAGTTTTCCAACCATTGTTATGGTATCTCCCTTTTCAGCCACCGGGAATTTGAATTCAGACAGAGTCACATTCCTATATTCATCATCGTTATATGTGATATTCCATCCCGAATCTACACTCACCCGTTTTGCGCTGTCACTCTTACTCTTCAAGTTAGATGTAGCAATCTCCGCAAAAAAAATCGTAAGTACACACATCAGAACAGCAATCACTGCAAACAAACTGTATTTAACTGGTTTGAACTGAATTTTTTCCTCACCAACAATCGAATTGCCCTTGAGATATCCACTCATATAAAAAACCTCTATGTTATTTTTTAGGTTATATTTTGGGGTTATAATAATCGCAAGAATTAAAACTTTATTCTTAATAAATATTGTAACATGAAAAGGTAAAAAAGCATGAACTTTTTTGTGCAAGTATATGTTTTTCTGTAACAAATCTTTGATTGTCGACATTAATAAATAGAAACGAACGAAAGGGGGAAATGCGTGCAGTCCATAAACGAAATCTATCAGCAATATGCACAAACTGTATTTAAGTATCTGATGACGCTGACACAAAATGTGGATATAGCAGAAGAGCTGACACAGGAAACGTTTTACTAGGCAGTAAAAAGTGTTGATCGAATAGGAATAATGAAAATGCTACACGATTGTCCGGAACCTTATCGTGAAATTATCTATATGCGATTGTTTGGGAATCTTTCCTTTCGTGAGATATGAGATGTCTTTGATAAGACTGAGAATTGGGCCAGAGTATCTTTTACCGTGGAAAAGAACGCCTAAAAAAGGAGATAGAGCGAAATGAAGAATGATTTATCGTGTGAAGTAGTTCAGGACTTATTGCCTTCTTATGTAGGCAGTCTTACCAGCGAGGTAACGAATCGGTCCATTAAAGCACATATAC
>JAGOLM010000049.1 GCA_017994075.1 Lachnospiraceae bacterium | reverse complement strand
TTGTTTTTCCAACCATGTTGCGCCGTCAGTTTGTCATTTTTGCTAAATGAAATGCAAAAATCATAAAAATTTGTATATAAAAACACCCACTTTACTGGTTTATCCAATAAAGTGGGCACATATAAGTTTTGTATATGTCATCATATACTTTATATAATTTTAGAAATTTCTAAGCCATTGTTTAACCATTAATATAATTTCTATTTCTCATCCACCACCTGGAATATATAGAACTTCAGATAATATGAGTTTTCATCACCATTTATAAGAATCGGATGATCCGGTGCCTGCGTTGAAAACAGAACCTGTCTGATCCTCTTTTTGGCGCCCTTTGCAGCTTCCCTCATCATTTTCTCAAATAGTTCCTGTGTCATAAAATGTGAACATGAACAAGTAGCCAGATATCCTCCATTTCTCACTAATCCTAAGCCCCTGATGTTGATCTGCCTATAGCCATTCACTGCCTTCTTGGTAGCTTCTTTTGATTTTGTAAATGCAGGAGGATCCAGTATAACGAAATCATACTGCTCTTTGTCTTCTATCTGCTTCGGAAGTTCTTCAAATACATCTGCTGTCCTGAAAGATACCCTATCAGACAGACCATTATCCTCTGCATTTTTGGTTGCCTCTGAAACTGCAAACTCTGATATATCGAGACCTAGCACAGAATCAGCTCCACCAAGCCCTGCATTAAGTGCAAATGTTCCCATGTGCGTAAAGCAGTCCAGAACTCTGACCGTTTCCCCATCAGATTTCATTCTTTTTATCATTTCCTGTACATAGCTTCTGTTCCTCTTCTGATCCAGGAAAAATCCGGTTTTCTGTCCATTTTCCACATCAACCGTATAATGTATACCATTCTCTGTGATCGTAACGATCGGAGTCAGATCTTCGCAACCTTCTCTTTTCCAGAACCATCCCTTTTTAGGCAACAGCCCTTCCTTTTTACGAACTCCGGCATCTGAACGCTCAAATATTCCATTGATGGTCACTCCGTCTTCTTCCATTTTTTTAACGAGAGCCATTAAGATCGGTTCCTTGATTTTATCCATTCCAAGAGCCAGAGATTCAAATACCAATATGTCCTCATATTTATCTACTGTAAGTCCCGGCAGATAATCGGCTTCGCCAAATATAACACGGCAGGAAGAAGTATCAATTACCGCTTTACGATAATCCCACGCTACTTTTGCCCGAAGGCCTAAAAAATCATCATCTATAGGTTCTTGTCTATAACGACTGAGCATTCTGACTCTGATCTTGGAATTAAAATTTATAAATCCATAACCCAGGAAATATCCATCAAAATCTTCTACGATTATAATATCTCCATTTTCGATCTCTCCAATTGTTCCAGATACTTCATTATCGAATACCCAAGCTCCACCGGATTTTAAAGAGCGTCCTTCACCTTTTTTTAAGATTACCTTTTTTTCTTCCATACTACCTCTTTTAACTGTTTATAATGATTTTTCTATAATATTATAATTCTAAATATTGATTTCATCGTAACAATGAACTGCAACATTTATTTCATACATTTCAATGATCATTATAACAGAAAAGGGAGCAGTTCGTTTGATGATGTGAACTGTTCCCTTTAAATCTTTATACCAGATACCCGGATATAGATTAAATTTTTTGATTTGATTTATGCGTTAATTACGGTATATCCATTCTCTTCGAATCTGCTGATAACCTTGACCACTTCAAAATCATGATTTCCCATTGCCATCGGAACTGTAATTTCCTTGGTCATAGGGTTACTGACTACGCAATTTCTCATCTCTCCAAATCCAAGAGTCTCCATTATATCCAGAAAATCCGGAACTGAATTAGCCAGCTCATAAACTGTTTTACTGAAATCGATTGTTTTATCCATATTGAACCTCCATATTCTTGACGTTTTGTAGTCATGCTACTATAATCCAGATTGTATTTATGTTGTTATAACAACATTTAAATAATTTTTTTGGAGATCCATATGGAGGTTTATATGGAAAGAATCAAGTCCCAGCTTTTTACCAATTTTACCGATGAAGAATACAATAGCATGATGGAATGTCGATGCATGACCAGCACTTGTTTTCAAAAGGGCGAAGTTATCTTTCATATGGGTGAGATCATCCACCGACTGGGTATCGTGATATCAGGCAGTGTTAATATTGAAAATATCGATGTATGGGGCAATAAGAGCATCATTTCTCATCTTGGGTCCGGACAGATATTCGGTGAGACCTATGCTATTACAAAAGAGCCTCTTCTAGTAGATGCCGTTGCTGCAGAGAACTGCAAAATATTCTTTATGAGTTCTACTGCTATTTATTGTGGTAAGCCACAGGCTGCAGGTTGGCACGAGAAGTTTATCTATAATCTGCTTATGATCTCTTCCCAGAAACATCTGGCTATTTCTACCAGATCATTTCAAATATCATTAAAAAAGATACGACCCAGGATCGAGTCGTATCTCTCTAATATAGCTACGCATAAAAAATCCAACGAATTTGACATTCCCTTTAACAGGCAGGAACTGGCCGAATACCTAAATCTGGACAGAAGCGCACTTTCAAAAGAGCTTATGCATATGAAGGCCGAGGGCCTTATAGATTATCACAAGAACCATTTTGTGCTTTTTAATTCATAAATGTATTAACTCAGTACTATTTATTCAGTATTTCTGCGGCTTCGCTTCCCAGCATTCCTTCTTTGACGCCTTTCTCGGCTGCTGCCATTGTCATTCCCTTAATAGGGTTATATAGAACTTGGGTGAAATCAGAACCGCTCAGCATAACTGCTGCATCTCCAAAGCCCTCTGCTGCCTCCAGATTCAGGTAGCCACACATCATATAACCTTTTTTACATACAATGGTTATCATGTTGGGATGTCCTTCTCCGCCGGGAGCTTTAACCATGATTCCCTCGGCTTCACTGTTTTTTAAAGTTAGAGTTTCTGTGATTACCATAATATTACCCCCTTTTTTGTTTTGACCTTATGTCAAAAACATAAGCACTGCAACTATATAATTACAGACTCGTTCTAACAATTTTGGGCCTGTATCCTGATTTATCCAGAGCCTCCAATATTTCTTTCTTGTGCTCTGTTCCAAATGCTTCCAGTGTAATCCTAAGTTCCACAGCATCATTTCTATTGGTTGTTACGAACTGGTTATGCTCGAGCTTGATCACGTTGCCTTTACTCTTGGCAATTGTCCCTGCCACTTCTGCCAATTCTCCAGGTTTATCAGGTAAAAGAACAGATACAGTAAATATCCTGTCACGGAATATCAGTCCTTGCTGAACCACTGACGACATCGTTATGATGTCCATATTGCCGCCGCTCATTACTGCCACTACATTTTTATCTTTTTCACTTAGATGAGAAAGTGCTGCGACGGTCAAAAGTCCTGAATTTTCTACTATCATCTTGTGATTTTCCACCATGTCTAAAAATGAAACTATGATCTCATTATCATCAATTGTAATTATCTCATCTATGTTTTTCTGAACATATGGGAATATCTTTACTCCCGGTGTTTTAACTGCTGTTCCATCAGCAATGGTATTGACGGTTGGAACTGTAACTACCTTACCTTTTTCCAATGATTCCCTCATACAAGCGGCACCACTAGGCTCAACTCCAATGACCTTGATCTTGGGATTTAATAGTTTTGCCAGCGTAGATACTCCTGTCGCCAATCCGCCTCCGCCGATGGGGACCAAAATAATATCTACCATCGGGAGATCCTTAAAAATCTCCATTGCAATGGTTCCCTGACCGGTTGCAACCGTTAGATCATCAAAAGGATGGATAAATGTATACATATTTTCTTTTGCGAGTCTGATAGCCTCTTCATAGGCTTCATCGTAGACATCCCCTGCCAATACCACCTCTGCGCCATAGCTCTTGGTCCTATTTACCTTGATAAGCGGCGTAGTCGTAGGCATAACAATTGTTGCTTTGCATCCAAATTTCTTGGCGGCAAATGCGACTCCCTGAGCATGGTTGCCTGCTGATGCAGTTATCAGACCTCTTTGTCTCTCTTCTTCTGTAAGCTTGGAAATCTTGTAGTAAGCTCCTCGAACTTTGTACGCTCCAGTAACCTGTAGATTTTCCGGCTTTAAATATACATTGTTTCCTGTTTTTTCTGACAGATACCCGCTATATACAAGCTTGGTCTCTGTGGTGACCTCTGAGACGATTTTGCAAGCCTCATCAAAATCTTTTTTTGTAAGCATCTTTTTCTTTTCCTTTTGTACATTCCTTTTGTCTTTTTCTTTTCCTGGTACATTTTTTCCTATGATGCGATTGCCAATAAAACCCTTTTCTAAGCTAACATCATATTTGGAGTTTAGCACTTATTTTAGCGAATTACTACGCTGCTGTCTTTTATCTATTGGTTCTCTGCCTCTCCAAGTATTCCATTGCCTCGTCCACATATTTCATGGCATTGAGTCTAAAGTGCTCTTCCATTTCTGGCGAAACCTGTTTAATGATCTTTCCCGGAACTCCCATAACCACAGAATTGTCAGGGATATTTGCATTTTCAGTAATTAGAGCTCCTGCTCCGATCACACAGTTTTTTCCAACGACAGCACCATTCATTATTGTTGCATTCATGCCAACCAGTGTATTGTCTCCGACCTTACATCCATGGACTATAGCACCATGCCCTACGGTTACATATTTTCCGATTTCAACCGGCTTACCCTGGTCCTCATGTACCACACAGTTATCCTGGATATTGGAGCCTTCACCAATTGTAATGGTATCCCTGTCCCCTCTTATCACTGCGTTGTACCAAACGCTACATTTCTCTGCAATCGTTACTTTACCCATTATTACTGCTGTTGGCGCTATATACGCCTCTGGACTGACTACTACGCTCATATAGTTTCTCCTTCCATTTCCTTATTCCAAAATCTGCATTTATGTTGTTATATATTACTTTTGTACTGTATTTATACTGTAATACATTTATGATGTGCCGCTTCTTGATTTTTGCTTTTTGATTTTCTGCTTCGCGTTCATCCTTTCCTATGATTTTCTGCGTATATATGAGATGCTGCGACGGCCTGGCCTAAGCTTATCGCCCCATCGTTAGGTGGAATGAGTGAATGGATCAGGACCTTGTATCCGGACCTTCTCATACTATCTCTGGTAAGCCTCATCAGTAATTTGTTTTGAAATACACCGCCTGTAAGTGCCACTGTCTTGACTGATAAAATATCCTGAAACATTAGAATTGCCTCTTCATTTAGGCAATCTCTGAATTCTTCTGCCAATTTCTCTACAAATTTTCTCGGAGCTGATTCCACCGAATGCCTCACCATATCCGAAAGTATATCATGGAAAAAGTAGCTGAGCATTTCCTTGCCGGCAGGGGACTGACCACCCTTTATCGCCTCAATTGCTATGAACTCCATCAGAATATCCGTATGTATTATTTCTCGTTTCATCGGGTCATCTACATAATCTGCATTCTCTTTCATCAGGCGTTTTATAATATCAAGACTCTTAACAGAAACATCATTCTCAATCGTATCATTTCTGAGGCTCACCATCGTCACATAGAATCGTCTCCACTCTGACAAAAGCGCCTCATAATTTGCATGTAGTGGTCCTGTGCTCGATCCGCCCTCGTTATCTTTGTTATTCATATCTTCAGAATCTGCATCAGCTCTTATAATACTATCTTCAGAATCAATATCCTCTTGATCCAGCTTACTCTCAAATCTCTCTGCCGCATACATAAGCGATGTTGCTGCGTCACCCTCGAACTCCGATTCTCTTCTGATCCCAAGGATTGCACTTACAGCATCGAATATCCTGCCAGCACTTGTAGATATAACTGTATTTAATCCGGCATTTTTTGAAGCTTCCATTACTTCATATTCTTTATCACTACATAGTCCAAGCTTCGTCGCAAACACTTTTCCATCAGGGATAGCTTTATCCGAAGTATCATCAAATACATCCTCGTCCGGAGCATCAGGATCTACCAGAATAGCAGGGATCCTCACGGTACTTCCTACTGCTGACATCTCCTCGTCCATATCCATAAAAACGGATGCTGCGATTCGCCATCCTTCTCTTGCCGACGAATCTCCTCCAACCTGGGCAAATGGGGCAACCGATCCTATCCTGTCATAGCTCGAATATGTAGCATATATTATTTCTCCGCCCCATATCGTTCCATCATCACCATATCCTGTTCCATCAAATGAAACTCCTATAACCGGACCCGGATCATCATTTTCCGCCATACATGAAACCACATGACAATAATGATGCTGTAGTTTCAGAAGAGGTATTTCCATTTCCTCTGCCAGTTTCTCGGCGAATTCCACCGAGCTATATCTAGGATGCTTATCGCATACGATAATATCCGGATGTGTCTCAAATAAAGTCAGCATACGAGATACCGAATCCTGTAAAGCATCGATACTTCTCATGTCTCCCAGATCCCCGATATGTGCCGACGGGTAATACAGATTCCCACGGCTCACCGTGACCGTATCTTTTAATTCTGACCCAATTGCCAATACATTAATATCCGACTCTTCTGATAGCATCACTGGAAGCGGAGCATAACCCCTGGATCGTCTGATCATATATGGTTTATCCTCTACAAGCTCCATTACAGAATCGTCCGCTCTGGTAAGAATGTTCCGATCATTAGACAGTATGATATCTGACAGGGAACGAAGTTCCTCTAATGCAGTCTCATCGTCCTTGACAATAGGTGCTCCACTGTCATTACCGCTGGTCATCACCAGACAATCCGGCATCTCAACATCATCATTATATGAAAATAAAAGCATCTGTATCGGAGCATAGGGTAGCATAACTCCAACTGTAGGATTATCGGGTGCTATGTATCGAGACAGTTTCGGTGCTTCATCATATATTTTCTTGATTTTGCTATCTTCTTTTTCAGCTTTACCAGCTAGATCCGTTACTTCATTTTCCGTATTCCACTCTGTATGTTTTTTTTCCAGTAATAAAATCGGCTTGATATGTCCTGTCAGTATTTTTTTATCCGCCTCGTCGACTATACATTCCCTCATTGCAACTGTAATGTCCCGGGTCATAACTGCAAATGGCTTTCTCTGTCTCTTTTTCAGATTTCGTAGTCTGCTACATGCATCATCATTAGTGGAATCACAACACAGATGGAATCCTCCGATCCCTTTAATTGCTGCGATCCCGCCTGATGCTATTACTCGCCTTGTCTCGGTTATCGCATCAGAACCTGATATCCTGTTTTTAATATTGCTTTTTATATTGTTTTCAATACCACATTTAACATCAGAAGATTCAACATTACTATTTTTATCAACACATTCTGCGGAATCCTTCTGACTTTTCCACAGCACATAGACCTCAGGACCACATTTCGGGCAGCATACCGGTTGTGCATCATATCTTCTGGATCCTGAATCAAAATACTCGCTCTCACAATCCGGACACATGGGAAACTTTTTCATAGTAGTTCTCTCCCTGTCATAGGGCAGACTCTCTATAATTGTGAATCTAGGGCCGCACTGTGTGCAATTGATAAACGGGTGCAGATATCTCTTATCTCCCTTGTCAAACAGTTCTCTTTTACAGTCATCACAAATAGCTATATCCGGAGATATGTATATCTCTCCCTGGATCTTTTCGCTTTCTGCAATAGAAAAGGAAGCATACTGTTTCTCAGCATGCTCCCTTATCTTTTCAGATGTGATCTTGACTATTACTGAACGTTCAGGAGCATTGATTTTGATAGCTTCAATAAATTCCCTCACAGAAGTTTCATCTGCCTCGCAGATTACCTCCACATAAGAACCCTTATTGGAAACGAATCCTGTGATGCCGCACTCGGTCGCAATTCTATCAACAGCAGGGCGAAATCCAACCCCCTGCACAATTCCATGTATATGAATCCTGTACGTCGAGTATGTCATAAGTATTGCTCTTCTCTAATAGTCAGTTTAATTTTATTTAGTTATTCCACTGTCGGATCTCTCTCACGAGCCATTCCATCAATGCCTCGTATCCCTCTCCGGTTTTACCGGAAAGGGGAAATACGAGAACACCGGGATGTCTCTTATGGATATCTCCCTTAGCTCTTTCAAAATCAAAGTCAAATACAGGCGCTGCATCGACCTTATTTATTAGAACTACATCACTCTTTTCAAACATAAGTGGATATTTAAGAGGTTTATCATCGCCCTCTGTAAGCGACAATATCACAAGATTTTTGGCTGCACCTGTGTCAAACTCTGCAGGACATACGAGATTTCCTACATTTTCCAGGATAACAAAATCATAATCCTCTGATGGAAGTTCTCTTAGTCCCTGTCTTGACATGTCTGCATCCAGGTGACACATACCAGCAGTATGTAGCTGAATTGATCTGACTCCTGCTTCTTCGATCTTCACCGCATCTACATCAGAATCAATATCAGCCTCCATTACAGCTACTTTAATGTCCTCCGGCAACCTCTTTAGAATATTCAAGATCGTCGTAGTCTTGCCTGATCCTGGTGAGGACATAACATTCAAGTAGAAGGTCTTCTGCTTCTTAAGTGTTTCCCTCAGATCCTCCGCATCCTTATCATTGTCTTTTAAAATTGTTTCTTTGAGCTCAATAATACTGACTCTTCCAGACATTAATCCTCACCCTCTAATACACTTTTTACAGCTTTGGCACTATTGATTGTAAATACACTTACTGAATCATGTATGTTATCTACTGCCTTGGAAACAGATTCTGCTGCATCGGATACTGTATTGGAAGAATCTGCAACATCCTTGGCACTCTCTGTGAGGTGCTCTATAGTTGCTGTGATCTCCTGAGTAGATGCTGACTGCTCCTCGGAAACAGAGGCTACGTTAGCTGCTACATCATTGACCTTGGCCATCTTCTCACCCATCTTATCGAGAGTAATATTAGCTTCATTTAGCTC
>JAGOLM010000117.1 GCA_017994075.1 Lachnospiraceae bacterium | reverse complement strand
GCCATTGATCTTATGAGCTATATGGACATTCATATGGATTTTGAAACGAATAAGCTCGCCCTTGGAATGTTATCTGATGCACCACTGGAGACATTTTTAGAGGAACACCCTCAAATTACATCTATAAGATTTTGTTTGGATAATGATGTGCCCGGAAGAAAGGCAACGGAAGAACTTACAGAGAAGTATTATAGCTTAGGTTATGATGTAGAGGACTGTCCACCACCAAAGAACTACAAGGATTATAATGAATGGCTTGTTGCTGTTAAGCTTCAGCCTGTAAGGACAGAGAGATCAATGATGCGTTGATGGGGAAATACCATACCAAAATGGACTTTTCATGGGGAATTTCCAAATGACAGATGCCAAAACATGGGGAAATGTCGTAGGGAATAATTTGGTGGATTTTTTGTTGAAAATATATTTCATTTTATACATGGGGAAATACCATACCAAAATGGACTTTTCATGGGGAATTTCCAAATGATAAGTGCCAAAACATGGGGAATTTCCATGGGGAATATAAAATATCAGGGGTTTTAGGGGATTAGCTCCCCTAACTAGATGCATTTGAGACGGAGACGTCTCTAATGCGTATCTAGCCATGTCGGTAGCTATGCTATTGTCATGGGAAAGAACTAGAGATTTACTAAACACGGATAAGGAGGTGTGCTAATCGCAATGGATAAAGAAGCTGTTTTATTTACAAAACCAGAGGAACTTATAGAGTATTTGGATGAGAATGATTTATTGATGGATCTTAGCAGTAAAGATTCAGAAATCCTGCTTAATTATATGGAAGGTCATGGATATGGTCTTGGCGAATTAGATGGAAAGCTTGTCAGAGTCGATATCGGTGAGGAATATGGCGAAGTGATGGAGTATTCCATTGATGATGCTATTGATGTTGTTTGCGAGTGGAACTATGAGCTTATTCAGGAAGCCAAGGAAAGAACAGATTCGCCTGAAAACTTTCTGGATTTTTGTTCTAGTCAGGGTAAATATGAATCTTTGAGAGAAGATGAAAAAACTCTGGATAAGATGTTTTATAAAACTCGATATGGCAAGGAAATTAATGAACTTGCTGAAAGACTTGCACAAGAAGCCGCTAGAAATATTAAAGCAAGTAGGAAAACGGATTCAGTAGCAATTGCAGTTACAGAAGAAATTCAGCAATACAGTACAGATAAGAAGGGTAAGGTGAGATAATGGCAGATTCAGTTCATTGTATCAAGAAGACCTTACGACTCATGCCTGATGAAGCAAAGATGTTAGCTGAAAAATCAGCAAGTGCAGGAATGTGTGAAGCTGATTATCTAAGATTATTAATTAGTCAGAAGCCAAATGATTATCCGGAAGTACGCAGATTATTAAAAGATTTGATTAATGAGGTTAATAGAATAGGTATTAATATTAACCAATTGGTATTTAATCATAATTCCGGATTATATAGCGAACAGGATAGAGAACGCCTTTTTGCATACATGAAAAAACTGAATGTAACTGTCAAAGAGGCGGTGGTACAGATTGGCTATTAGTAAAATCCTTTATATGAAGGACTGTGGCAGAAACTTTCCAGGAAAGCATTTGAAGGTAGCAATTGAATATATTTCAGTGCCCGACAAAACGCAGAATGGAAAGTTTGTTGCAGGACTTAACTGTCAGCCAGATGCTGCTTATGAACAGATGAAGCAGACGAAAATAAAATTTGGCAAAACTGATAAGAGACAAGGATATCATTTGATTATTTCCTTTGAGGAAGGAGAAGTGGATGCTGATACCGCATTTGAAATCATAGGCAAGATTGCAAAAGAGTATCTTGGCGAAGAGTATGAGGCAGTATATGCGGTTCATGATAACACAGAACATATACATGGTCATATTTGTTTCAATAGTGTTAGCTTCAAGACGGGTAAGAAATATCGCTATGAAAAAGGCGATTGGGCCAGAGATATTCAACCTATTACAAACCGATTATGTGAAGCGTATGGATTATCAACGATTGAATTGTCGGAGGATAAGGCAAAGTCAAATGATCATTATAAGGAATGGAATGATTTTAGAGATGGCAAGTTTGTCTGGGGCGATATGATTAAGCGTGATTTGGATACTTGTATTATGCAGGCTCCCACTTTTGATAGCTTTTTAGAATTATTGGCAGACAAAGGGTATGAGATTAAGCAAGGAAAATATTTTGCAATCAGACCACCCGGTATGTATCGATTTAAAAGATGCAAGTCATTAGGAGAAGATTATACGGAAGAACGGATAAGAGAAAGAGTCTTTAGTGAATCTTTATCTGATTATAGACCGTTACGAAAGGGTGAGCAGCCTAGAATTGTTACGTACAAGATCAAACGATTAAAACGAGCTAAAATGTCTGGGTTGCAGAAACGATATTTTGCAAAGCTCTATCGCATAGGTCAGCTTAAGAAGAAACCATATAGTCAGGCATGGAAGTACAAGGATGATATTCGGAAGATGCATAAGTTACAGGAACAATATTTATTTCTATCAAGGCATGATATCCGAAATATTGTTGATCTTGCGATGACGACTGAAAGCCTGACAGCGAAGAAGGCAGAGGTGTCAAAGGAGAAAAGCTGGGTATTTAAAGCCAGAGCTAAATGTAACTCCCTATTTCAGACACTTGATGAAATGCAGGAATTAAAGGAGTGTGAGAATAGTTATCAGTCTGGAGACAACTTCTTTGAAGAAGAGCATCAACAGTGGAGCAATTTATTTAATAAACTTTTGAAGGAAGGATACAAAGTAGATGAGGTGGAAGTTCTAAAGGAGCATTATAG
>JAGOLM010000116.1 GCA_017994075.1 Lachnospiraceae bacterium | reverse complement strand
TCGCTTCATATAATTTCATATATTTCCCCTTAAAATAAACAAAGCTATATCATACCTTAACCTATAACCTCAATATTACAATTACTAATTTCTTACATAATTGCCCAGGATCTTGATCTTACCTACTTCCTGTTTTAAACAGTATAACGCATTTTCAACTGCCTCATCACTTAAGTTCCCCTCAAAATCAACAAAAAACTTATATTCCCAAGGTCTTCCGAAAATCGGTCGTGAAACGATGTGCGTCATATTAAGTCCATTATAGGTAAAATTGGACAAAGCATGATAAAGGGAACCTGTGCTATTATTTAGTTCAAAGCATACAGATATAATATTTGCTTCGCTGCTATATATACTGTTCTTAGACAAAACTAAGAATCTCGTTTCATTAGTAGAATCATTTTGAATAGAAGACATCAGAACCTTAAGGTTATAGAGTGACGCATTCTTTTCATCCCCGATGGCAGCCTCCGATACGGAATTGTCTTCCATAATTTTTTTGGCTGAGACAGCAGTATTTTCAAGGCTGACCGTTTTAATACCAGAATTTTTTTTCAAAAAATCAGAACACTGCATAAGTGCCTGTGGATGAGAATATATTGTTTTGATGTCTGAAATAGTAGATCCCTTTATTCCCAATAATGCATGATCTATTTTTAATATTTTCTGTCCAATTATGCATATTGGATACTGATACAAAAGATCAAATATCTCATTAACAGTACCTGCTGATGAATTTTCAACCGGCACAACTGCAAAATCGGCAGTATTAGAAAAAAGCTCATAAACTGCATCTTTCCATGAGGGAACGCTATGAAGATCTGCGTTATCTCCGAAAAATGCTGTTGCTGCTTTCTCGCTATATGCTCCCTTTACTCCCTGAAAACAAATTCTTTTTCCAGAAAAATCAAAGCTATCCACTCTCTCAAATGAGAACTTATTATTTTCTCTATCCGCCAAAAGCTTATACTGCTTTTTTCTGTTACTGGACATTATTTGGGTAAAAAGCTCACGTATACCTGTTTTTTCAAATTCATCATTTCCATTTTCAGATAAAGAATCCAGTTTCTCATCTTCTCTTTTTTTATCAAAAACCGGAAGATTCTTTGACATTTTATATGCTGCGACATCACCTGCAAGTCTCAATCGGTTCAGATAAAGTGAAGTAATCTGATCATCTATTCCATCTATTTCACTTCTGATTTCCTTTAAATCTCTCATTTTTCTTTTTCCTTTATATCCTGTCAGACCATATCAAATAACGATAACTGGTTACTTTCAGGCAATCCTTTAATAATTCCCAGCTTTTCCATATCATCAATATTGGTTTTAGATATCTTACCTCTTTCCCTCAAGTCATCCTTGGACAAGAATTTTTTCTGAGAAGCAGCAATCTGAAGTGTCTCTGCCGCTTTATCACCCATGTTGGGAATTGTCTTAAATGGAGGAAGCAATTTACCATCTACTATCTTAAAATATCTGGCGTCTGATTTGTAGATATCCATAGGCATAAAATCAAAACCTCTGGCATACATCTCCTGAACTATACGCATGTCTCTGTATGTACCTTCTTCTGAGGCTGTAAGCTTCGGTCCTCTTTGATCCCCTTTCTTCTTGGAATCTTCAATCTTGTCATAATATTCCTGCAAATATTTATTAAGTACTTCTTCACCTCTGCACATCATTTCGTAGTTAAATGCCGTAGCTCTAATACTGAAAAATGCTGCATAATAAGCAAGCGGATAATATACTTTACAATAAGCCACCCTCCAAGCCATCATTACATAGGCAGCAGCATGTGCCTTGGGAAACATATATTTTATCAATTCACAGGACCAAATATACCAATCAGGAACATCGTGTTCTTTCATGTCTTTCTTGTACTGTTCCCATTCCTTGCATTTCCCCTTGGCAACAACTCCCTTTCGTACTCGCTCCATAATTGTAAAGCTTTCCTCTGGATCAAGTCCTTGATTGATCAGATATACCATAATATCATCTCGGCAGCAGATAGCCGTTGAAATTGTTGCTGTTCCATCAGTGATCAATTTCTCTGCATTGCCCTGCCATACATCTGTACCATGGGACAGACCTGATATTCGAATAAGATCCGAAAACTCTTGTGGTTTGGCTTCTCGTAACAGTCCCATTGCAAAGTCAGTACCAAACTCGGGTATTCCTAATGTTCCCATATCACAATGAAAAAGATCCTCCGGGTTTACTTCAAGAGCAGATGTGTCCTTAAATAGAGACATCACGCCATTATCATCCAGCGGGATTTTTGTTGCATCAAGACCTGTAAGGTCCTCAATCATACGTATCATGGTTGGATCATCGTGTCCTAGGATATCAAGCTTTAGCAGGTTCGAATCTATTGAATGGTAGTCAAAATGTGTCGTAATAACATCTGATGTAATATCGTCTGCAGGATGTTGAACCGGTGTAAATGTATTGATCTCTTCTCCAACCGGGAGAACTATAATTCCACCCGGATGCTGGCCGCTTGTTCTTTTTACACCTACACATCCCTGAACTATACGATCTATTTCACATTTTCTCTTAGGCTGATTTTTTTCTTCATAATATTTTTTTATATACCCAAATGCTGTTTTATCAGCCAGCGTTCCAACTGTTCCGGCCTTAAATGTCTGTCCTTCTCCAAAAATAACCTCAGTATATCTATGTGCCTTACTCTGATAATCTCCTGAGAAGTTAAGATCGATATCCGGCTCTTTATTACCCTTAAACCCTAAGAAAGTCTCAAAAGGAATATCAAATCCATCTTTATTCAAGTAGTTGCCACATACAGGACATTTTTTATCCGGCATGTCACATCCACTTCGACCTGAAAAGGACCTAACCT
>JAGOLM010000115.1 GCA_017994075.1 Lachnospiraceae bacterium | reverse complement strand
AAAAATGGAATTGTTACAATTGTTGTATCCTTTTCTGTCAAGGACAAGGCGGCACTTAGTGACCTGATCCGTCGCCTCAAGGTCATCGACAATATTGATGATGTTAGGAGAGCATGATAATGGCCGATTGGCATATAGAGAGCTATATTGTAGGTAATATAGAGACTAATTGTTATTTTCTGGTGGATGATCAGACCGGACTCACTATAATAGTAGATCCAGGCGGGGAACCGGAAAAACTGATAGCTATAATAGATGAAAAAGGCTATAAACCGGCAGCGATTTTGATCACTCATGCTCATTATGATCATATAAGTGGGGCTGAATCCTTACATAATGCCTACAACATACCGAGACTGATCTCAGAAATCGGCAGAGAAACCATGGCAGATACCGAGATCAACATGTCTCAGTATCTGGGCGGTGAGTCTGTAAAATATAATGCTGAGGAATTTTTGAGAGATGGAGAGACCCGTAAAATAGGAAGGTTTCAGTTTAAAGCTCTTGAGACTCCGGGTCATACTCCATGCGGAATGTGTTTTTATTTTCCAAATGAAATGGCACTTTTCTCTGGGGATACTTTGTTTTATGGTTCTGTTGGGAGAACCGATTTCCCGGGGGGCAGCATGAGCGCACTGATAAGATCTGCTAGAGAGAAGATAATGACCTTGCCTGAAGTGACGAAGGTCTATCCTGGTCATGGCCCGGAAACAGATATTGGAACTGAAAAGAATTTCAATCCATATTTTGATTTTTAATGAATTGCTATTTGAAATATAAGTAAACACAGATATAATCGAGCTAAATTGCATTTTCATTGCACTATTTCATAAACTATATTAAAGAAAACTCTAGAGACCTTTGAGGGTTTCTTAAAATACTGTATATTAAATTTACAGTCGTAATATCATAATTTGCAGTTTTTTTTTAATAATCTAAAAGGTTTCGTTAATAAATACTAACTTTGCTCCACGTGATAACTGGAAATACGTAATAGTAATTTTTCTTTTATATAAAAATTATATGAGATATTTGAAGTTTATTAAGGGGAAAAAGCAATGATTGAAAAGGAATTTAATGAAATTATTGAGCAGGAGTACGCCAAAGTTGCAGCAGGTGAAGGCGGTTTTTTACTTGCAAAATACAACAATGAATTTTCTGTAAAAAACATTGAACTCAACATTGAAAAAAATGGTGGGGTTCGTGTATATCGTTTTGATCTTGAATACAGAGAGATGTTACTTGGAATAGCTCCCTTTATGCAGATCATCAAAGATACCATCGACGAAAAGCTAAGTGGAGATATTGATGCTTTTCTGGAAATGGCACATGTCTATCCGGTTCAAAGGGATCTATTCTCATCATATCTAAAGACGGGTAAGGCAAAGAGAAAAGAAAGCATAATATTTTCAGAATTTCAATATGAAAAGGAGAGATTTGCTCAGGGCATGGTCTCTTCTATTGAAACTGCAGCTAAATTATCCCCCTTTATAATAATCATAAACAGAATGCAGATCGCACCATATGGTCTTTTAAAAGTACTAATGGATCTGGAGGATGATGTGATAAACGCGAAGTTTGCAGTTGTGCTTGGATATAGCAATAGTATTCCTACACCGACCTATACTTCTCATATATGGGAAGATTTTCAGGAAAAGTTGGATGATTCAGGAAGAATCGTAAATATAGGTAATGCAGAACAGAGTCCCGGTTTTACCGAAAATATTCCTTCGTTTAATAGCTTTAGTAAAAAGCATCTTGATAACTTATTCAATATTATTTATTTCTTTGATATTAAAACAGTGGATTACTATATTGTGATGTTAAATAAATATATTGAAAAGAACCCAAAGAAAATACCGGAGATTAACCTGATAGGGTTTGTCAAGTGTAAAGCATATACCTCGCTTTTGAAAAATGATACATCAAAGACATTAGAGTGCTTAAACTATATTAAAGATACAATAATGAATAATAATCCTGATTTAATATTGGGATATTTATATTTTTCGGCCAAGGCATATATGTATGATGGAGCTATCCTGGCAGCAGAGGAAGTAGTGGAAGCGTGTCTGTTGGAGCAGGAAATGGACGAAGAGTGGAGATTTAAGTTTGAGATGCTCTATGCCATAATCAAAATGGGATCATGGATTAATGTGTTTTTCTTTAGAGAAAATATTGGAGTATCTGATGAATTGATGAAAAAGATTGAGGAGCACGGATATTACAATCATCTGGCATATTTTAATATATATGCTTTTGATAATGATGCAACCAGGATGCGTGAGACAATAGATAATGAGCCTGATCATTTTAAGAAGGGCCTGGAAATCGCGCGCAAGCTTGATAATAGACATTTGCAGCATATGGCCTATGAGAAAAATATAATGATGGCATCATCCTATGGACTGAATGATGTGGCGATTGCATATTTTTCCAAAGAAGAAGCCGAAACTGCAAACGGGCATCGTCTGTGGATGGGTCACATATATAGCGGAATTGGTTATAATCTAAGTGCACTTGGACATTATACCAAGGCAGATTGCTATTATAACAGATCTCTTGATGAGTACTTCAAATTAGGAAGTACCATTGATATCGCAGAAGTTTTGTATAATAAATCCATGAACAGGATCGTTCTTGGAGATTATTATGGTGCTGAAAATACTCTGAATATAGTGCTAAAGATCATCAGACATCTGAGATTAAACAGGATGAGAGTATGTAATATATCCAAGATATATGGACTCTTAGCACTTGTAAGTATACTTCAGGACAACAGATTCTCATGTGAACAACATCTAAAGCGATGCAATAATTTTCTCGCATATTATATGAACAAGGATTACACAGATGTCATAGACTATACTCATGATTATACGAATTAT
>JAGOLM010000048.1 GCA_017994075.1 Lachnospiraceae bacterium | reverse complement strand
CTTATATGCATCGTGACGTTTTTCCATCACTCGCCTTATATCACCCGGGTTATTTATTTCCTTTAATAGAGGTCTGTCTGTTCTACCATTTACTCTATTAAAAATCGCTTCCGGCTTGGCCACAAGAACCACACATAAGCCCGTACTTTTCATTAATTCCCTGTTTTCAGTACTTATAGGTACTCCGCCTCCACAAGAAACTATAGCCGGTTCGCCATTTGCTATCTCACGTAAAATCTCTGTTTCTATTTTTCTGAAACTGTCTTCTCCATATTTATTGAAATATTCGCTTATTGGCATTTTGATTTTTTTAACTATCTTTTCATCCATTTCTATAAGTTTGATTCCGGTCTTACGACTTATGATTTTACCGATAGTGGATTTTCCTGTAGCCATATAGCCTGTTAAATATATTTTATTTTTTTCTGGTCCATTCATAAATTCCAGAATACTATTAAACTCTCCGGAGTAATACTTGTGAATCATTGATAGGAATTTTTTCATGTCATTGTATGGGATCTGACCCGGAGCAGAGGCTCTATCACCTGACGCAAATGTTATGCATGACCCATATATCTCTCCGGCTATTCTAGATAATATTCCGATATTTCCCATAGAAATGGCAATTATAGGTGTATCTGGATATTTATCCCTGAAATCTGAAGTTACTGACATGATTCTAAGACAATCATCCTCTGAATGAGGCATACAGGCCAGTTTTACAATATCCGCACCTGTATGCTGCATATCTGACAACATGTCAAACGCTTTCTTACTATCGGGAGTTTCCGAAAAATTATGATATGAGATCAGAACCTTGGAATTGTTTTTTCTAATAGTCTGGAATATTCCCGGCATTCTTCTAAGCTTCATGTACTCTACATCTATAATGTCGCATACCTTTGATCCAGCTATCAGTTCTAATAGTTCTGCATACTTGATCTCATCCCCATCGTCAAAAGAGCCACCCTCATCTATAGTTCTGACAGTAGCTATAAGTACCGTTTTGGTACATATGGATTTTATTCTTTCAAATACTCTTTTTATTGCCTCAGGATCATTTATAAAATCAGCTTGATCGATACGCCATTCTATCATCTTAGCCTTGCTTTTGATGTATTTTTCAATCGTATCTATGACCTGATTTTCCTCTTTTTCCATTATCGGAATACATATTACAGGATAGTCTGATGAAATTTTTATTCCCTTTATAAGCATAGAATCCCTTTTCTATTAATAAGCTATTAATAAATATTTAATAAGCGTTTAATAAGCATTATAAAACCAACTAATAATTGCCTTATGAAGCATAAAACCATTAATATAGTCCAATAAGACAATCAAATATTTTTCTTTCAAACATAATAGCATAATAATAGCGGTTTGACAGTATCCTTGATATTAATTAAAATCTGAAATTAACATCTTGTTATTAACGGAGGTATCAAAATGGCCTTACAAATAAGTGGAAAAACAAAGCTGATATGTCTACTGGGCAGTCCTGTAGATCATTCATTATCCCCTGCCATGCATAATGCTGCATTTGCAGCATTAAATCTGGATTACAGATACCTTGCTTTCGATATTAAATCCAATGAACTCCCTGATGTCATAAAAGCTTTTCAAAAAATGAATGTTAAGGGATTTAATCTAACCATGCCCCTAAAAGAAAAAATCATTCCGCTTATCGATGAATTATCTCCGGTTGCGGAATTAAGTGGATCTGTAAATACCGTAACCAATATTGATGGGCGTTTATATGGTGACACTACTGATGGGCGGGGTTTTCTCATGGCTCTTTCAGAATCCGGTTTTTCATCTTCAGGTAAGTCAGCTGTAATATTAGGTGCCGGCGGAGCATCAATGTCTATATGCGCCGAAGCCGCCCTTACCGGTTTGAAAAAAATATGTATATTCAAGCGGAATAATAGTTCATTCTCAGATACGGTTTCTTTTGCCGAAAGGCTGAATAGTGAAACTGATTGCCAAGTCCTTGTTCGTTCGTTTGATGATCCTGATCAATTGAAAAATGAAATATATACCGCCGATCTACTAATAAATGCCACTAATATTGGAATGGGTCAGGATATATCCTCTCTTGTTCCGGTGGAATGTCTGAGGAAAAATCTATTTGTTGCCGATCTGATCTATTCACCTGATATGACAACACTATTAACAGATGCGAAGCGCTCTGGTGCTTTATTTTTGAATGGGAAATATATGCTCATGTATCAGGGAGCCTGCTCTTTCAAGGAATGGACAGGTGTTGATATGCCCATTGATGTTATCAAGCCGATTTTTGATTTGAAATAATTAATAAAAGAATTAAATAAATAAACAGGGAAAAAAGAAAAAGGAGCAGCAAAATGAGTTTTAATTATATCAAAAAAATACCAACACCTGATGAGATCCGAAATGAGATACCTCTTCCTGACAGCCTACAGACGATTCGTAACAGAAGGAACCAAGAAATTGCTGATGTTCTCACGGGAAAGAGTAAAAGATTTTTGGTTATTATAGGTCCATGCTCCGCAGATAATGAAGATTCTGTATGCGATTATGTAACCAGATTGTCGAAAATAAACGAAAAAGTCAAAGACAAACTTCTGATAATTCCAAGGGTCTATACAAACAAGCCTCGTACTACAGGAGAAGGATACAAAGGCATAGCTTCACAGCCCGATCCCCTTAAGGCTCCGGATATGATAGAAGGTCTAAAGGCTATGAGGCATATGCATATAAGAGCATTTGAAGAAAGCGGTTTAAGCGCTGCCGACGAGATGCTCTACCCCGAAAATTGGGGTTATGTAGAAGACCTGTTATCCTACGTAGCCATTGGAGCAAGGTCTGTTGAAGATCAGCATCACCGACTCACCGTCAGCGGATTCGATGTGGCTAGCGGAATGAAGAATCCAACCAGTGGTGATTTTTCCGTTATGCTAAACAGTGTATATGCAGCTCAGCATCCTCATCATTTTACATTTTCGGGATATGAGGTAGAGACTTCCGGTAATCCTCTTTCTCATACTATTCTTCGCGGCGCTGTTTCAAAGCATGGTAATACTATTCAGAATTATCATTATGAAGACCTAATAAGACTCTATGATATGTATCAGGAAATGGAACTTGTCAATCCGGCTTGTATCGTTGATACCAATCATTCTAATTCCGGGAAACAGTTCAAGGAGCAGATACGTATCGTACGGGAGGTTATGGCCAGTCGACATTATAGAAGCGAGATCAGAGACCTGATAAAGGGTGTAATGATTGAAAGTTATCTGGTAGAAGGCAGTCAGAAAATATCTGATCATCAGGTATATGGTCAGTCCATTACCGATTCATGCCTGGGATGGGAAGATTCCGAGAAACTTATACTAGATCTTGCAGACCTTGTATGACATTATTAGTACATTTTCTTCCAAAAGATTTTTATAAAAAAAGATATTTATAAAGCAAAAATTATATTAAATATACAAGCTATTTAATATACAATCTATTAAATAAAATACGTCGGATTTTTAGTCATAGCATTCTGCAATTATCCTTTAGGATATTACTTTTAAATGCTACATTCTAAAACTCCGACGTTTTATTTTATGCCTGATCTACTATTCTTCTGGCAACATCAGGATAATTCGTGATCATGGCATCTGCACCCATTTTACAGAGCATCTGCATATACTCTTCTTCATTGACTGTCCATACATTGATATCCAGTCCGAGTTTCTTACATTCCTCAAAATATCCAGGATATTGAATATTGTAAAGAGCCGGGTGCATAGCATCAACTCCTACTGTCTTTTTGCCATACTTAGGTGCATCAATAATCCCATCAGCATATAGCATTCCCGTTTTAATAATTGGATCTATTGCCTTGATTTTCTGAAGTGTATAGTGGTTAAAAGACGAATATATTACCCTGTCTCTCATCCCCATACTTTCTGTGAGTTCAATCGCCTTTTTCTCGATATCCTTGTAGAAAACAATACCTGTTTTGATCTCAACATTAACCGTGAGTCCGGTAGGCTTCAAAAGTTCATACACTTCCTTAAGTGTGGGAATAGTCACAAATTCAAAATTCTTATTTGTAACTGCAAAGTCCATTTTTTTAAGTTCTGAAAGTGTGTAGTCTTTGACCCATCCCTTATGATCTGCTACTCTGTCTATTTTCTCATCATGAGTAACAACTATCTCTCCATCTTTGGTCAGCTGAATATCAAGTTCTACACCATCAGCTCTCATCTCAACAGCCTTTTTAAACGATGGAAGTGTATTTTCCGGAGCATATCCGCTAGCCCCTCTGTGTGCCCATACTTTGATCATATAAATCTCCTTTCGAAAAAATCAATATTCTAAATAAATAAGTTATCATTCATAACGAAGAGCATCTATCGGGTTCATTTTTGCTGCTTTATTAGCCGGAAAATATCCAAAGAAAACCCCAATAGACATAGAAAATACGATTGCAACCAAAATCCCAGAAATAGATGGTCTGGCCGGATAATTAAGTATGTTTGAAAATACCATTCCAAGGGTTAGTCCTAGGATCACACCAATTATTCCACCTATAAGGCATATTATCACCGCCTCGCTTATAAACTGCATCCTGATATCCGAATTTCTGGCTCCAAGAGCCTTTCTGGTTCCGATTTCACGAGTTCGCTCCGTAACAGACACAAGCATTATATTCATAACTCCTATTCCACCAACCAATAATGCGATTCCGGCTATTATCGAAATTGCCATTGTTATGGTATTTAGGAGCTTAGTAAGCATGTTAAGCATTCCCTCAAGTGTAAGAGACATAACCTTAAAATTATCATTGTTTCTATAATACTGATCCATAAATGATGATACTTTGTCAGAAAGATCATTAGAATCTGCGCCAACCTTGGTTACAAGCTGTATATAAGAAAACTTCTCAATATCATGAAGCATATGATATGAAGTCTTTAGCGGGATGTATACTGATGCTCCCATCATAGAAATCATAGACGTCGATTGACCACCTGATGTCGCACCGGAATTCTCATATACGCCACCTACAAAAAAATCCTGAGTACTACCCTTGATCTGAATCTGGATTTCCTTGCCAACGGCCTTAGATATATCTTCTCCAAATAATTTCTTGGCAGTGCTCTTCTGAATAAGTGCAACATTATGCATATCTGAAAAATCTGTATTACTAAAGAAATTACCGGCATCCATTTTTACTTTATTGGTTACAAAAAAACCTGCTGACACTCCTGTCAGTGCTACTTTTTCTGTATTCCTTCCATCATTGATAGTTCCTCTTCCGATAGAATTCTGAATATTTATGGCATATATATCATCTTTGAAACTTTTGCTAAGCTCATGAATCATATCCGATGTTATATAATCATCATCTGTCATTTTAGGGCTGGTATTGCTCTTAAAAACAACTCCATCATATAAATTTTTGCTGATTTTATTATTTGTGCCTCCTTTTTCTACCACTGCAAGATATACATCATTTGCACCGATGGACTGCATATTCTTAGAAACAGATTGAGTCAACGAATTTCCAACTGTCAAAATCGATATAACAGAAGCGATACCGATTATTATACCAAGCATTGTCAGAAAAGATCTCATTTTATTTGAGCCTAGAGTCTTAAAGGCCATTTTTAGATTTTCAAGAAACATTTATTGGCCTTTCATCCTAGATCCCCGCATCTGAACCCATCATATTCATTAGATCCTCTACAGAGTTTTCCGTATCATGTTTTGCAAGAATAACTTCGTCTCCATTTTTGATCTTTCCATCAAGAACTTCTATATAATTAGTTCCCTCTATCCCTGTCACTATTGTAACATTTTTCTTAATAACTTTTTTATTTCCATCTTTATCATCTACAACTTTTCGAAGAACCACATATTTTGTACCATTATTTCTAGTCTTTACGGCTTCAAAAGGAACTGTCAAAACATTCTCTCTGGTTTTGGTAATGATCGATATCTTAGAATTCATACCAAGGCGAAGCCTCGAACTCGGCGTATCAAGACTGAGTCTCACTTCGTATGAAGCACTTCCTGTAGAACCAAGGTTACTTAGATCCATTCCTGATGCGCTACCACTTAAAATAGATGAGAGACTGCCTGATGACGATGCTGTTGAAGATGCCTTTGGAGCTATAAATGTAACGGTACCATCCAAAATGTCATCTCTGGTAGCGTCGGTCTTAATCTTGGCCTTCATTCCAACTGAAACATCAGGAATATCATATTCATCCACCGAAGATACTATCTGAAGGGAATCCGTAGCCTCCACTACAACAATGGATCCACCTAAATATACTCCTCCTTTGGAAGAATCAATCTCTGTTACAGTTCCAGCTACAGGAGATTTTATCATAGCCATATCAATCCTGTTCTGAAGACTTTTTATCTGGGCATTCAAGAGATTTATCGTACTGTTTTGTATACCTGTTGATGTATTTCCCGTCCCAGAAAAAAGATTGGCAGGTGCCTGCACTCCAGCCGCTTGACTCTGTGTTGCAATAGTTGCTGCAATTGTGTTTCTCTGGTTGGTCAGATTATCTACATTGGCCTGTCTAAGGGTAACTGTCTGATTCTTTGATTGAAGTACTGTCTGATATTGTACATATTTTGTATATTTACCATCAGTTCCTTCCTTAAGAGGATCATCACTTATAGTTCCGTCCTTAATAGCCTGATCATACTTTGCCTGAGTTGTTGCAAGATCATCCTTGGCTGCCTGTAGTTCACCTTGTGCTGTACCTATTCTTGCATCAAGATCATTTAGTCTGCTTATATTGTCATTATATGAAGAAGCGGCCGAAGAGGCTGTTGCATCAGCTGTAGCCTTGGCACTAATAGACGCATCATTTACTGCCTGTTGACTATCTTGCTGAGTCTTTTTTGCTTCTGCTATCTGATTTTCAAGATCTTTAATCTGATTTTCTTCATTTGTTGTATCCATAACACATACTACATCACCAGGACCCACTATATCACCAACATCGACTTTTATTTCTTTTATCGAAGAACCGGTAAGTGAAGAATTAATGTCTGTAGTTAAAACAGACTTTACAGTTCCGGTTCCACTTACAGAGTTGACTATGGTTCTGATGTCTGCCTTGCCGATTTCATCCTTGTCTTTTGAATCACTGCTCTTATTTCTATAATATATAATCATTGCTACAGCAAGTAATGCAATTAAGATCACTGAAACAGTAATTATCTTTTTCCTATTTATTTTAAAGAATTTATTCATAGGCCTTCATCTTTTCAGCACATTATATGCAAGAATTGCAGAGACGGTTTTGCTGTCCTGAATGGTTCCTTCAAAAATAAGCTTTAACAGATCGCTTAATTCCCATTCTTCTAGCTCTATATTTTCAGCCTCATCAAGGGACTGAGTTACTTTATTTTCCAAATTATCTGCCAGATATACATCTATAGGTTCATTACAAAAAGCAACTGTAGTTTTTAAGGACAAAATACGCTTCATTGATCCGGGGATATATCCTGTTTCCTCTGTAAGTTCCCTTCTGGCACAGGTTTCTGTTGATTCATTTACATCATCTCTGGCTCCTGCAGGAATCTCCAAGGTATATCTGTCCAGAGCCGGACGATATTGCCTCACCATAAGGATTTTACCATTTTTTAGAACAGCAAGTACCGCAGCTGCGCCCATCTTATGATCTACAAAATCCCACTTTTCCACATTACCATCAGTTAATTTGATATCATCCTGAAAAACTTCAATGATCGAACCATCATATACTGATCTTCTATCTATTCTCTCAACATGTTCCTGCATGGTATTCTCCTATTCAAAAGTTTTTCTTTATAGTATGCAACTTGAATTAAAAAGGCAAGCTATAAACAGCAGCGTATGTTTACATAATTTTTCAAAATCAAAATACAGAGTTATATAACAATATTCACCTCTAATTATCTATATAAATCTATATAAAAAAAACGGCCAGTAAACTGACCGTTTTTATAAGCATTATTTCGCGTAATCAATAACTCGAGATTCTCTGATAATGTTAACCTTAATCTGTCCGGGATATTTAAGTTCTGCTTCAATACGTTTTGAAATATCTCTGGCAAGAATAACCATTCCGGCGTCATCAATCTGATCAGGTACAACCATTATTCTGACTTCACGTCCAGCCTGAACCGCATAAGATTTTTCAACACCTGAGAAATCATTTGTAATCTCTTCAAGCTGCTGAAGTCTCTGAGTATAGGCTTCCATTGTCTCACGTCTCGCACCAGGTCTAGCTGCACTGATTGTATCAGCAGCCTGAACCAAGCATGCTATAAGTGATTCAGGTTCGCAATCACCATGATGTGAAGCAACAGCATTGATAACAATAGGATTTTCTTTATATTTCCTACATATCTCAACACCAAGCTGAACATGAGAACCTTCTCTTTCATGATCTACAGACTTACCTATATCATGTAGTAATCCGGCTCTCTTAGCCATTCTGACATCTTCTCCGACCTCGGCAGCCATAAGTCCGCAAAGCTCAGCGACCTCAATGGAATGCTTCAATCCGTTCTGTCCATAACTTGTTCTGAACTTCATACGTCCTAGAAGTCTGAGAAGTTCGGGATTAAGTCCCTGAACTCCAACCTCAAGAGCAGCCTCTTCGCCTGCTTCTTTGATGTCTTCATCTACTTCTCTTCTGGCCTGATTAACCATTTCTTCTATTCTGGCAGGATGGATACGTCCGTCAATAATAAGCTTTTCAAGCGCTACACGGGCAATCTCTCTTCTGACAGGATCAAATGCTGATAATACAACAGCATCGGGAGTATCATCAATAATAAGTTCAACACCAGTCATAGTCTCAAGGGTTCTGATATTTCTACCTTCACGACCTATGATACGGCCTTTCATCTCATCACTTGGAAGCTGTACTACAGAAATCGTAGACTCAGATACATGATCAGCTGCACATTTCTGAATAGCTGTAACCAAAATATCTTTTGCCTTCTTATTAGCATCTTCCTTAGCTGCAGCTACTGACTCTTTAATAAGTTTAGCTGCATCTGTCTTGACATCTGCCTCAATTGCATCCAAGAGAAGTTTCTTAGCCTGATCTGTTGTCAGTCCTGATATCCTCTCGAGTTCCTGTACTCTTTGCTGATTTAATTGCTCAACCTCAGCTTCATGCTTTTTCAAATCATCCTCACGGCGATTTAAGCTTTTATCTCTGTGTTCTGCGGCATCAATCTTACGATCGAGCGCTTCTTCCTTTTGCTGTACTCTTCTCTCGTTTTTGGAAACTTCGGATCTTCTCT
>JAGOLM010000114.1 GCA_017994075.1 Lachnospiraceae bacterium | reverse complement strand
CTATAAGAGCTGTGATGCTATGTTCTTCAACATCTACATTGATATTTTTCAGTGCTTGTGTCTTGCCATACCACAGGCAGAGATCCTGTGCTGTAATTATCTTATTCATACCGTTCTTTTCTTTCTATAATAATTTGAAACGCCAACAGCTGCAAGATTAATGATAAATGCCAGTATTAAAAGGATAGTAGCGATGGAGAATGCCACCTGGAATTCTCCCTGTTCCTTAGCATACACATACAGAGCAACTGTAAGTGTAGAACCTGAGCTTGATAGTCCGTCTATAAAACCATGAACAGAATGAGCAAATCCTGCAGTAAAAAGAAGTGCTGCCGACTCGCCGATTATCCTACCTACTGTAAGTATACACCCTGTTACAACGCCGTCTACACATCCAGGTAAAACTACTGTCCTTATTACTCTCCATTTCCCTGCTCCCAGTCCAAATGCTCCTTCTCTGTAGCTATTTGGAACAGTTTTCAGAGATTCCTCTGTAGTTCTCATAATAGTTGGAAGGTTCATGATAACTAGTGTCAGAGCTCCAGCTATAAGTGATGTTCTAAATCCAAGGAACTGACAGAAAAACAGCATTCCCACCAGACCATATATTATAGATGGTATTCCTGATAACGTCTCCGCTGCATACTCTATGATCCCTACGATTTTCTTGTTGGAAGCATATTCTGTCAGATATACTGCTGCTCCCACTCCGAGGGGCAGAACTATCAAAAGCGAAGCAATTATCACATATAGCGTATTTAAAATATCAGGAAGTATACCAATAGTACCCTTTAGATAACTAGGTTTTTGTGTAAGAAAGCTAATGCTTAATCCCGGTATGCCTCGATACAGTACATATCCTATCAGTGAAAATGCCAGAATACAGGTTATCCCCACTGAGATGTACATAAGTGTCTTCATGGCTCCCTTATAAAAATTTCTTTTCATATTAATGTACATCTCCCTTCTTCATAAAAAAGTTCAGTGTTGCATTTATAAGCATAATGAAGAGGAAAAGCACCAATGCTATAGAGAAAAGCGCCTGTCTCTGTAATCCTGCCGAATAAGACATCTCACTTGCAACTGCGGTGGTCAGGAATCTGACACTTTGAAATATTGAAGGCATTTTGGCTGCATTACCTGATACCATCATAACAGCCATTGCTTCTCCGATAGCTCGTCCAACTCCCAGGACTACTGCAGCAGCTATTCCACTCCTTGCTGCCGGAACAGAAACTCGAAAGTATGTCTCTATCTCATTGGCTCCAAGTGCAAGAGAAGCATCCTCATAATCTCGTGGAACAGCATCTAACGCAGTCATCGACACACTTATGATAGATGGAAGTATCATGATTGAAAGAACGATTATTGCTGCAAACAAGCTGGCTCCATCCGGAATATTAAACAATTTTCTGATTCCCGGCACCAGTACCATCATTCCTACCAGACCATAAACAACAGAGGGTATTCCTGCCAACATATTGACTATAAAAGATACGATCTGTCTCATTTTTGATGGAGCTACCTTAGACAGATACACTGCTGTAAAAAATCCAACGGGAACTCCTAAGATTATCGCTCCTGCAGTTCCATATATGCTGGTTAGGATAAAAGGAAGTATTCCATATTTTGGATCCTGTGCTGTTGATGCCCATTTTGTTCCAAACATGAAATCAATTATTCCGATTTTCCTGATCGCAGGAACACCTGAGATTATCAGATAAACAGTTATCAAAAAGACACATCCAACAGTTATAAGTCCCAGTATCAGGAAGATACCATGTATGAGGTCCTCCATTATTTTCTTCTTATTATTCAACTTTTTCTCCTTCCTTAGGCAGCAGGTACTGCACCCATATCGGAAATGATCTTATTGGCATCCTTTGATGTAATGTAATTAAAAAACGACTGGGCTGTTTTGGACAGTTTGACACCTTTCTTGGTTATCAGCATAAACGGTCTCTGTACTACATAGCTTCCATCCTTTACCGCCTTTTCACTAGGATCTACACCACCTACCGAAATCTCTTTGACAGAGTCTTTGACAGATGCCATTGAAGCATAGCCAACTGCACCGGGATTGCTGGAAACTGTTGTGATAACATCGCCTGTAGATGTTAATTCCTCACGATAATCGCAAGCGCCAGCTGTTTTTGTAATAGACTCAAATCCATCTCTTGTGCCGCTTCCTGCTTCTCTTCCGACTAAAACTATCCGGATATTTTTACCGCCTACTTCTTTCCAGTTTTTAATCTTACCGGTATATATCTTATTGATCTGCTCAAGCGTGAGATTTTTAACTGGATTGGAAGGATTGACAATAATTGAGATTCCATCATAAGCCACCGGTGTCTCAATCAAGCCTTGCTTTTTTTCCTCATCTTTTAGGTCTCTGCTGGATAGTCCGATATCACATCTTCCCTCTGCAACCGCTGCGATTCCAGAACCGGAACCGGTGGGATTATATGAAAAAGAGATACCCGGATTATCGATCTGGTATTTTTCTCCAAGCGCTCCGATCACTTTTTCCATGGATGTAGAACCATCCGTAGAAATAGCGTTCTTTGCCCCTGCACTGCTTCCGCACCCTGTTAGTGTAGCTAAAATAAGGGTCAAAAAAAGCACAGAACATATCGCTTTCTTCATATATAGTGTTCTCCTTTGAATCTACATTTGCATGATATGTGCTTCTCTGTCTATTGCCTATGTCTCTTATATAACAAATATCAAGGCTGTATCATGCATTAAAGTCAGTAAATAACATTTATATAAAATAATGATACTAACTTCATGTAAAATTCATAATCACACTTTTGTAAAGGAATTGTAAAATCTCATGATCAAAGAGGATGCTTTCCTTGCATCCTCCCTTATTTAGCCCATTTACATTTGTCTTTTCACCT
>JAGOLM010000015.1 GCA_017994075.1 Lachnospiraceae bacterium | reverse complement strand
TAAAAAAATGAAACGAGAAGAAAAAAGAAGATTGAAATAAGTAAATGTAAATAGAAATAAGTAAATGTAAATAGAAATAAGTAAATTAAAACAGCCACTCTCTATTTGATATATGTTTCCAATGCCTAAAAGCGGTAAGAGAACATATATCGGGGAGTGGCTGTTTTTGTGATAAGGATGATATTTATGATTATGCGGGTTATCTATTAGTATCCGATTTTTCTTAGGAGTTTCTCTATATCAGAGGTGCTAGGTACTGATCCCATAGAAATTACCTTTTCATTGGCCATAAGAGCTGGAGTTGACATGATTCCATATCCTGAGATGCGGGTCATATCGGTTATATACTCAGCCTCAAGTGGTATATTCATTTTTTTCAGAGCTTCGTTGGTATTTTTTAATAAGGCCTCGCATTTGTTGCAGCCGCCTCCGAGAACTTTTACGTTTTTTAATTCTCCGTCTGCAATCTCACTATTCTCACGATATGTGGGAACAGCACCATTACAGGAACAAACAGGACCTTCGGATACATTCTTTTCACTTTTCTTGCTAAAATTAAATAATGACATGGTAATTCCTCCTTAGAAACTTTGATTATGGTTTGGATATAAATAATTTTTTTGTAATGATTTTTTATAAATTTTTACAGATACGTTGTAAAAATTATATATATATATTCAAGGCTCACATACTATACTGGAATATATGATATTAGATAAGAAATCCCTGAAGAGCATTGAATACATAACCTACGATGATGATTCCAACTGTGCAGATTAATACAAAAAGTGATAATAGCTTTGGCTTGACAGCTTTTCGAAGCATTATCAGGGATGGAAGTGAAAGAGTTGTCACCGCCATCATAAAGGAAAGAACTGTTCCGAGCTCTGCGCCCTTGTATAAAAGTGCTTCAGCAATGGGAATTGATCCAAAAATATCTGCATACATCGGCACACCGATAAGCGTGGCAAGAACCACTCCAAAGGGATTGTTGCCGCCGAGAACGGTTTCAACCATGGATTCAGGTATCCAATTATGGATGATGGCACCGATGCCAACGCCAATGAGAATATAGGGGAAAACCTTTTTAAAAGTATTCCAGACCTGATTTTTGGCATATACTAATCGGTCAATCTGCTTCGTTGAAACGGAATCGATATTGATACTGTTGGCATTTTTGACAAAATCCTCAACGTATCGCTCCATATGCATTTTTTCTATTATAGTTCCACCGATTACTGCGATTATCAATCCGAATATAACATAAATAACCGCAATTTTGGCACCAAATATGCTCATCAACAGCACCAAGCTACCCAGATCAACCATTGGTGATGAAATCAAAAACGAAAATGTTACACCCACAGGAAGTCCGGCACTGGTGAAACCTATAAAAAGCGGTATAGATGAGCAGGAACAAAAGGGAGTTACTGTTCCAAGCAGAGCTGCGATACAATTCGCACCTAAACCATGGAATCCGCCTAGTATCTTTTTGCTTCTTTCCGGTGGAAAATAGCTCTGTATGTAACTGATTATAAAAATAAGTACACAGAGCAAAATGGTTATTTTGATCACATCGTATAAAAAGAATTGGATACTTCCTCCCATACGATCATTAAGGTCGATGCCGGTATTTGACAGCAGATTGCCAATTATTGCATTTAACCATTTCATGCCAAGTATCTGATTTTGTATAAAGTCCCAGATCATGAATTACCTCCATTTGCTTTATTACAACCACAATTGATTTTATCGCAGGATTTATCAGAATCTATATTATCTGATGGCTCGCAAACATACTCCAGAGATCCGATAAATTCCTTGAATTCACGGAACCTGGGACAGTTTAAAGAGTAATGCATCCATTTGCCATCTTTTTTAGCTGATACCAGCTGGCATGCGCCTAATATCTTCATGTGATGAGACAGTGTAGGTTGTGTAATATTAAGTTCACCATTTAATTCACAGGCGCATAACTCACTAATGGTCAACATTTCTACTATCCGAAGTCTATTACTGTCACTTAATGCCTTGCATATATCTGCGGCTTCTTCTCTTGTCATATTATTCTCCTTACATCGATATACATCTATATATATCATACATATAGATGTGCGTCAATGTATTTATATATAATAAATAATTGATTTTGTAAAAAAATCTAAAATAAAATTCAAATCTCGCAATTTAAACCATATTTTTAGATGCAAATAGGGGTTAGTATAGGTACAGAACATAAATTGCATGTGTATAGGAGGCGGTAAATATGACTGTTGACAACAGAATGGTGGCCGTGAGATTATACAAGAGGATAAAGAATGATCCTGAGATTGCAAAAAAAATGGGAGTAGAACTAAAAATTGTTCTAAAAGAATCAAACGCCCGGGAAAGGATAAAAAAATGATTTTAAGTATTTTGTTATTGATCGTCCTTATATACGTAGGGATCACAATTGTTGGACTGGTATTTGGCTTTGCAGGAATTTTATTAAGCCTTGGATTTTATCTATGTATCAGATTACCATTTTCATTATTAATGTTGGCACTTGGATTAGTGCTTTGCTGTACGATAATAGGCATTCCACTAGCACTTTTATGTTTCCATGCAGCAGGAAGTGCTGCAATGCCGGGATAAATAAATCGAAGATGTAATTTAAAAGTAGTAGTCACAAATTGTTATTAAAAAAGCGATTAATGAAAAATTCAGGAGGAAAAAAATGATTTCAACCACAACACCCACAATTGAGGGCACGACAATCGTAGAGTACAAGCAGATCGTATTTGGAGAAGTAATTACCGGTGTTAATTTTGTAAAAGATATTGGCGCCAGCCTTACAAACTTCTTTGGAGGAAGATCTCATGGTTACGAGGATGAACTGATCCAGGCCAGGATCCAGGCAGTTCAGGAGATGGAAGATAGAGCAGCTCAGATCGGAGCAAATGCTGTTGTAGGAGTGGACATTGACTATGAAGTGTTAGGCGCTGACAACGGAATGCTTATGGTTACCGCTAGCGGAACAGCAGTTGTGATCTGATAGAAGATAATAAATAATAAGATATAAATGTAAAACATAAATATAAAACATAAGAATAAAACAAAAAAGAAAATGCAAATATAAATCACAAAGAACAGAGTATATAGAAATATGTATTCTGTTCTTTTTTGTAAAGTTATTGTAAGCGCCGCTTCTTTGCGATAAAATCTGTGAAAAGATTAAAGTTACTAAACATAAATCACTGCGAGGAGGCATCTGAGATGATTCTGTCTGACAATATGAGAGAAACGGTATCTAAGAGTTCGACTATACGAAAAATGTTTGAGGTCGGAACTGCAATGAAGGAAAAATATGGAGCTGAAAATGTATATGATTTCAGTCTGGGTAATCCTGTAGCGCCAGTTCCTGAAGAGGTTAAAAAGTCCATTATCCGAGCTATGACAGAGGAAGAACCTTTGAAGGTTCATGGATATATGAAGAATTCCGGATATGAAGAAGTCAGACAAAAAATCGCAGACAGTTTGAATGGAAAATATGGAACAGACTATACTTTTAAAAATATAATAATGACTGTAGGAGCTGCAGGAGGTATCAATACGGTGCTTAGAGCCATTTTAAATCCTGAAGATGAAATCATGGCATTTGCACCATTTTTTAGTGAATATAGAAGCTATGCTGCAAATTTTCAGGGGAAGGTCAATGTGGTTCCTGCCAAAACGGATGATTTTCAGCTCGATATTGATAAGGCAGAAAAGCTTATTAATGATAGGACCAAGGCTGTAATAGTCAATAATCCGAATAATCCCAGTGGTGCACTTTATTCTAAAAATACAATTGAAGCACTTGGCAAAATGCTTAAAAGGGCGGAGAAGAGATTTGGGCATCCTATAATTTTAATAGCAGATGAACCATATAGGGAGTTAGTCTACGACGGAAAAGAAATTCCATTTATTCCTAATATTATTAATAACACTATATTTGCTTATTCATTTAGCAAGACGCTATCTATTCCAGGAGAGAGAATCGGATACCTGGCTATTAGAAACAATGTTGATGAATACAAAGACCTGATTCAGGGACTTACGATCTCAAATAGGATTCTTGTGGTAAATGCACCATCGCTTCTGCAGTTCGTTGCTGCAGATTGTATAGATGTCAAGGCAGATGTGGAATTTTACGATAGAAACAGAAAGCTATTATATAGTGAGCTTACGAGAATCGGATTTGAGTGTGTAAAACCGGAAGGTGCTTTTTATATGTTGGTAAAATCTCCGCTGGAATCGGCAGAGGCATTTACAGAAAAGGCCAAAGACCTGCATATTATATTCTCACCAACGGATTCTTTTGCACTTCCGGGATATGTAAGACTGGCATATTGTGTAGATTACAGGATGATAGAGAGATCTATACCTGCATTTGAAAAGCTTGCCGAGTCATTACATATATAAGAATGAAACAAATTATTTATTAGATATTATTCCGTCAGCAATCATTTTTTCGGTCCAGAGCTTGAGCGAGTCAGCTGCCACAGATATTTTCTCGAGGTTGTCCTGAATTGACTTAAAATCATGGATCTCGGTGGCATTGATTGTTCCGTCTGCGACGATTTCAATCAGACGATTTTTCTGTGCTTCGATATCATTAAGGGAAGCTAGCATTTCTATTGTGATCTTTGAAAGATCCTTGATAGTGACATCGTGTGATACACGCTGTCCTATCGGACAATCATTGGAGCAATATTCATAGCATAGCTCGGGATGCTTGTACTTATCAGCCATTAGAACTACTTCTTCCGGTCTGATAGCGAGCTTACCGGTTTCTATTTTTTCGAGTCTGTCGGCAGTTACAGCTTCGAGAAGCTCACTTGCCTTGTCTCGGGATAGATTGAGATCATCTTCTCTTATCATGTGATATATTGATTTGTCGGTTTTGCCTGATTTTCTGGGCATAGGTGCCACTCTCCTCTATGAATTAGTTGTAAGGTATTTTTTTATCTTTGAAAAAGATTCATCGCTTATATCATGTTCGATTTTGCAAGCGTCTTTTTCTGCAGTTTTGGGGTTTACTCCAAGATGAATGAAAAATTTCGTAAGAGTTTTGTGCCTGGTATATATACGCTTTGCAATTTTACTTCCTGATTCGGTAAGTGTGATTTTATTTTCGCGATCCATTTCAATATATCCATTTTCACGAAGCTTTTTCATGGCAATACTTACACTAGGTTTTGAAAAGCCTAATTCATTTACGATGTCTATTGAATGAACATATCCAAGTCTTTTTTGTAACATAAGTATTTTTTCAAGATAATCTTCGGACGATTCATGTATTTCCATAAGCTTTCCCCCTATAAAAAATGTCAATTAAGATTAGCACGGACTATATCAAAATACAAGAATTTCATTAGGGAATAAAAGGATAATGAAATCAATACTTGATAAAAAAGTATAAATAGTATAATATACCAACTGGTTAGGCTAGACTAACCAAAAGCAACAGAACGGGTTAGCGGGCGCTAACCATAGAAGGGAGAACAAATGATGCCAATTACAATGGCTAAAGCAGGAGAAAATGTGGTTATCAAAAAAATAACAGGTAGGGATGATGTGCGAATGCACTTGGCGGAACTAGGTTTTGTAGTGGATAGTGAAGTGAAGATAGTAAATGAAATAGCAGGCAATCTGATACTTCAGGTAAAGGATAGTAGGATCGCACTTAGTAAGAGCATGGCTACGAGAATAATGATATAGATATTAGAATCAAGACAAATGATATGTAATATAAAGTATGTTTAGTGAAGGAGAAGATAAAGTGAAAACATTAAGAGAAGCTGAGATTGGCGAAGTCGTGAGAGTCAACAAGGTAAATGGAGAGGGATCTGTGAGGCGAAGAATAATGGATATGGGTATTACGAAGGGTGTGGAGATCTATATTCGTAAAGTTGCACCTCTTGGAGATCCGCTAGAGCTTACAGTGTGCGGATATGAGCTTTCAGTTAGAAAAGCAGATGCTAATCTCATAGAGGTTGAGTGAAGGCAGATGTAAATCTAATAGAGGTTGAGCAAAGGGCAGATGCGAACCTAATAGAGGTTGAATGAAGGGCAGATGTAAACCTGAAAGAGGTTAAGCAGCAGCCCTAATTATATGATCCGAAGTTATACACAACTAACCAAAAAAGGGAGAACAAAATGAATGAAATCAAAATAGCATTAGCCGGTAATCCGAATTGTGGCAAGACAACGCTTTTTAATGATCTGACAGGAAGTGCGCAGTATGTTGGTAATTGGCCGGGAGTAACTGTTGAAAAAAAGGATGGACGACTAAAAAATCATAATAATATTATAATACAGGATCTTCCGGGTATATATTCACTTTCACCATATACGCTCGAAGAGGTGGTGACACGTAAATATCTGGTATATGATAAACCGGATGTAATTATTAATATTGTAGATGGAACTAATATAGAAAGAAATCTATATCTTACGACTCAGTTATTGGAACTTAACATACCTACGATAATTGCATTGAATATGATAGACATTGTCAGGAAAATAGGCGATACAATTGACATCCACAGGTTGGGAGAAGAATTGGGATGTGAAGTTGTCGAAATTAGTGCATTAAGAGGCGAAGGAAGTGAGAAGCTCGCGGAAAAAGCAATTGAACTTGCAAAATCAAAAAAAAATGTAGAACGCCCTCATGTTTTTACGGGAAGTGTTGAACATGCAATCGCACATATTGAAGAATCAATAGCTGAAACCGTTGATAAAAGGAGTCTTCGCTGGTATGCGATTAAGCTTTTTGAACGTGATGGTAAAATTGCTGAAGAAATTCAGCTCTCAGATTGTTTGAAAAACCATGTTGAAGATCATATCAAGGACTGTGAGAATGAGATGGAGGATGATGCAGAAAGCATTATAACAAATCAGCGCTATTCCTACATTAGTAAGGTGGTTTCACGAACTGTTATCAAGAAGAAAAAGAAAAATTCTATGACAATATCGGATAGAATCGATAGAGTTGTTACCAACAGATGGTTAGCACTTCCAATTTTTGCGGCTGTAATGTTTCTTGTATATTATATTGCAGTTACAAGTATAGGTACATTTGTAACAGACTGGACGAATGATACGCTGTTTGGAGCCTGGATACAACCAAGTGTAAGTAAGGCACTTACAAGTTTTGGCATTGCAGATTGGATCAGATCATTGGTGGTTGATGGCATTATTGGTGGTCTTGCAGCTCCAATAGGTTTTGCGCCACAAATGGCCATTGTATTCTTGTTTCTATCACTTCTTGAGGATTGTGGTTATATGGCTCGTGTAGCATTTATAATGGACCGAATATTTAGAAAGTTTGGACTGTCAGGAAAAAGTTTTATACCGTTTTTGATTTCATCAGGTTGTGGAGTTCCGGGTATAATGGCAACACGTACTATTGAAAATGAAAAAGACAGGCGTATGACAATGATTACGACAACCTTCATTCCTTGTGGAGCCAAGCTGCCGGTAATAGCGGTGATTTCGGGATTTCTGATGGGAGGAGCCTGGTGGGCAGCACCGATCACATATTTTGCTGGGATAATCATAGTTATAGTTTCGTGCATTATAATGAAAAAAATGAGGATATTTTCGGGAGAACCTGCACCATTTGTAATGGAACTGCCACAATACCATATACCTGCACTGAAGGGTGTATTGATCCATGTATGGGAAAGGGTATGGGCATTTATAAAAAAAGCGGGAACAATATTGTTTCTCTGCTGTGTAGTAATGTGGTTCCTCGGAAGTTTTGGTATACAGAATGGAACATTTGGATTGGCTGATACTAAAAATAGCCTTCTTGCAATTATTGGAGGAGCAATTGCCTGGATATTTGCACCACTTGGATTTGGTACATGGAAAGCTGTATCATCTACATTAAGTGGATTTGTGGCAAAGGAAAGCATTGTTTCAACGATGGGAGTGTTATCAGGACTTGGCGGAATCGATAATTATACAAGCTCAATGCGTGAAGCATTTTCAGCATTTTTTCCGACAAGTATTGCAGCTGTTTCATTTTTATTCTTTAATCTTTTTGATTCTCCGTGTCTGGCAGCTATTTCCACTACCGCCAAGGAAATGAATTCAAGGAAATTTTTCTGGTTCGCAATTGCATTTCAAAACATAATGGCTTATGCAATATCGCTTATGGTATATCAGATCGGCGGAGTCACTATGGGAGTTGTAAGATTCGGACCGGCAACAGTTGCGGCAATTACGGTATTAGGCATTTTACTATTTTTATTATTTAGACCGGATCCCAATAAACAGGCATGTAGTAGGCCAAATACATGCAAAGATGCGATATAAAAACATTAGGGACTTGACAGTCTGTGTTATGATAAAGTGTATGTGTTTATCAGACAATTCTTATTATAATTCCCAGGAATACATAAAAAGTTAAAATCAGTAAATGCAGTGTAAGTGTCGGTTCCATTTCGGAGTCGGTACATGTTGAGGCTCCGCATACAGACGGTTGTTAATCAAAAATTTGATTTTTACGTCAAAAAAGTATGGTCGGAGTGCTGCGCAGGGGTACGACTCTGTGCGTTTGTCCGGGTGGAAAAAATCCCGGTGAAAGGTTTTAAATGGAAGAATTACGATACGAGGACTCAAATATTGACGAAAGAATTCTGCGTGCAGTGAAGGAACTTGGATTTGAGGTTATGACACCTATCCAGGCCAAGGCAATTCCTGTAATGCTTGAAGGAAAGGATATTATAGGACAGGCTCAGACCGGTACCGGTAAGACAGCAGCATTTTCTATTCCTGTACTTCAGGCAACGGATCCAGAGGATGAGGGAGTTCAGGCCATTATTCTCTGTCCTACAAGAGAGCTTGCAATTCAGGCAGCAGAAGAGATGAGAAAATATGCGAAGTATATGAACGGGATTAAGGTACTTCCTATATACGGTGGACAGGATATACAGAAGCAGATCCGTTCCCTCAAGGGAAATGTCCAGATAGTTGTAGGTACACCCGGACGTATCATGGATCATATGCGTAGGCATACATTGAAGCTCGAAAATGTAAAAACAATCGTGCTCGATGAAGCTGATGAGATGCTTGACATGGGATTCCGTGAGGATATAGATACTATTTTGGAAGGAATGGCACAGGAACATCAGACAGCACTTTTTTCTGCCACTATGCCAAAGCCAATTTTGGAAATAACCAAGAAATTCCAGAAGGAAAGCACAGTTTATCTCCATATGGAAGCCAAGGAATTAACTATTCCGTTGGTAAAACAGTATTACTATGAGGTCAGCAGAAAGAGTAAGGAAGAGGTAGTTTCACGTTTGTTGGATTACTATAATCCTAAGCGTACACTTATTTTCTGTAACACCAAGAGAATGGTAGATGAGTTGGCTGAAAAGCTAGTAGGTCGTGGATATTTTGCAGTTGGTCTCCATGGAGATCTGTCACAGGCTCAAAGAGATCGTGTTATGGCAGGCTTTAGAGGCGGTCAGACAGATATATTGATAGCAACAGATGTTGCAGCCCGTGGTATTGATGTAAATGATGTTGAAGCAGTTTTCAATTATGATGTTCCTCAGGATGTGGAATATTATGTTCATAGAATAGGTCGTACAGGCCGCGCCGGTAAAAAGGGGCGTGCTTTTACACTGGTAATAGGAAGAGAAATCTACAAGGTGAGAGAGATCGAAAAAATTTGTAAGACTAAGATTGAAGTTAGAATCGTACCATCTGCAGAAGATGTTAAAACTGCTAAGTCAGAAAAGATTCTTGATCGTATATTGGATGTAGAACAGAATAATGATATGAAAGAGATGGTCAGAATCATTGAGCAGAAGCTGAATGATGAAGATTGTACCGCTATTGAGCTCGCAGCTGCCTTTCTCAAAGATCAGATGGGCGATGATCTCGAGGATATTCCTGCAGAGGAATTCGTAGAAGAGAAGAAGAAGCATAGTGGCAGGCGTGACGGAGACCGTAGAAGAAACTATGATGATCGTAATGGCGATCAGAGAAGACATCATAGCTATCGCGACGGAGATAATAAGAGAAAAAATGATGATCGAGGAGATCGTAAAAAGAAGTATGACGATCGCGACGGAGATCATAAAAGGAAGTATGACGATCGCGACGGAGATCATAAAAAGAAGTATGATGATCGTAATGGAGATCATAAAAAGAAATATGATGATCATGATGGAAGCAAAAAAAAGAAAAAAAGAGGCAACGATGAAAGAATGTCTCATGCTTTAGATTGGCAGCCTCCTAAAAAGAAGAAGAGAAGAGATTAAATCAGAGTTTAAATCTGAGATTTGATCAAGAATCTAATTAAGAATATTATTATAGATAAATCAAAAAAGCAGTGAATATAAATTCACTGCTTTTTTGTATCTATCAATAAATAGAACATTTTTACTTTTAATTAATACCTTTTCTTCAGATTATTACCAACTGTAATAGTAGTAACAAATGGTTAGACATGCAATAATAGTCTAGCGATATTCAGATATATAAGAAGTGATCCCGCATCCACGATTGTAGTAATAAGTGGTGATGCCATAAGAGCAGGATCCATATGGAACTTGGTTGCAATCAGGGGTAGAACTCCGCCTATGGTTTTGGCCATTATTACGGTAAATATCATTGCAATTGCAACAGTAACAGCAACCATTTCCTGTCCGGGATACTGAATTGCCAGTCTTATATAATTAACAATACCTAGTACAAGACCACAGATAAGAGCTACTCGTAATTCCTTAAACAGAATCTTGAAGAAGTCCTTATACTCAATTTCATGTAGAGCCAAACCACGAATGACCAGAGTACTTGACTGACTTCCGGCATTGCCGCCTGTATCTGTAAGCATAGGAATAAATGTAATAAGAACAGGAAGAGCAGTAAGGGCATTCTGGAAATTTCCCAGGATACCACCTGATATCATATCGGAGATCATCAGGACCAGGAGCCATACAATACGGTTCTGTGCCATCTTTAGAACAGACGTCTTGAGATAGGGCTGATTCTCTGGAGCCATAGCTCCGATCTTTTGGAAATCCTCGGTTGCTTCTTCGGTCAGGACATCAATAGCATCATCTACAGTGATAATACCTACTAGACGATCTTCCTTATCAAGTACAGGAAGAGCTGTGAAATCGTAACGATCGAAATATTTAGCAGCGCTTTCACGGTCATCAGTTGTATGGACCGATATAATATCTTTGTCCATTATTTCACTGATAGGCATATCATGCTTGCAAAGAAGCATATCTCGTACTGTAACGATGCCCAGTAGCTTTTGTCTGGGGTCTGTCACATAACATGTATATATATCTTCACGGTCATCGCCGTTAGCTTGAATCCATTTAATAGAGTCTGAAATAGTCATTTCTGCGCCAAGACGTACAAATTCAGTAGTCATGACGGAACCGGCACTGTCCTCGGGATATTGCAGAAGTTCATTCAGATCTCTTCTGTCAGTAGGATCAATTGTTGATAATACCCTTCGAATAACATTTGCAGGCATTTCTTCAAGCATATCTACAGCATCATCAGAGTACATTTCGTTCAGGACATCCTTGACCTCCTGATCTGTAAAATTATTGATAAGCTTCTGCTGTTCTTCAGGATCCATTTCGCTGAAGGTATCTGCAGCAACTTCCTTGGGTAGAATACGAAAAAGGATAAGGCAGGTTTCGTCCTTGACTTCAGACAGGATCTCTGCAATATCTACGGGCTCCATGTGACTAAATCTTGCTCGTATCCCGGCAAGATCGTGTTTACTAAGAAGGTCATTAAGGACCTCCATGATTTCATCTATTGACATTGAAAAATTCTCCTTCTTTTTTCGGTAATCTGCAAATTAATGCAGCCGCAACAATTAGAAGAAGACTGATGCTGTGAACTGGAAAATGGTTCAATCAGCTGACTGACAGGAAAATCACGCAATTTTTGTGGGAACGAGACATTGCATAAGTCAGTTTATTAAACCACTTACATTGTCGCACACCGTCTCCGTCCATTAAAATCACGCTCCTTTCCCGATTAAGATTCTTTAAAATAGTATTGTGGATCATTCTGATCCGAAAGTATTATAACATCTGAGAAACGTGAGTCAACCACTTTGGACTATGTTTTTATTATATTTAATATATTTTTTGTACAATTTTGTAAATATTGTAATTTATATTTACATTAGGGAATATCTCATTGATATACACATGGTATCAATGTGTAGTTTGTTATTGTGAATAAAGGAAGATATAATCAATAAAGATTTGCATAAATTATTTTGAACAGGAGGAAAAAACATGAAACGAAAAGTCAGATCAGGGGCATTGGCATTTATTATATTGATGGGAATCGTGAGTTTGTTTTCAGATATGACTCATGAGGGTGCAAGAAGTATATTAGGTGAATACCTCAATTTAGCTGGTGCATCGGCAGCCACAATTGGATTTGTATCAGGGATAGGTGAGCTATGCGGTTATTCTCTTCGATTATTGTCAGGATTTATTGCAGATAAGACAAAAAAATACTGGACTCTTATAATTATAGGTTATGGACTCCAGGTTCTAGCGATTCCGGCACTTGCGCTGGTCCCGGAAAACGGATGGGTAATAGCCTGTGGCCTGGTGATACTGGAGAGAGTAGGAAAAGCAATAAAAAAGCCTGCCAAAAATACGCTGGTAAGTTTTGCTGCCAGCGAAGTTGGAACCGGTAAGGGGTTTGCCTATCAGGAATTTCTAGATCAGTTGGGAGCATTTTTAGGACCTGTGATGCTTTTTATAATTGCCATTATAAAGGGTACAAGCAACCTGTTTTCCACATATAGGCTATGCTTTGCAGTGCTGGGAATCCCGGCACTTATTACGATTCTTCTGGTGGTTTTTTCAAAAAGCAAATATCCGGACCCGGAAATCTTTGAAAAAAAGGAAGAGGAAAAAGGAGAATTTCATTTTCAGAAGTCGTTTATTTTCTACATGATAGCAATCTGCATGTTCGCCTTTGGATTTGCTGATTTTACACTTATAACGTTACACGCAGCCAGAGTTGGAGCATTTCCTGAACAGACGCTTAGTCTATTATATGCTGCAGCTATGGCAGTTGATGCTTTTGCAGCACTGCTTTTTGGATGGCTGTTTGATAAGATAGGAATCAAGTCGCTGATATTCTCTACGCTTTGCAGCACTTTTTTCGCTGCTTTTATATTCATGTCTTCTAACCCTTGGATGATTGGAATTGGAATTGTTTTATGGGGGATCGGAATGGGTGCTCAGGAAAGTATCATGAAGGCAGCAGTCAGCAGTATAATCCCAAAATCTATCAGGAGCACAGGTTTCGGTATATTCGAAACGGGATTTGGAATAGCATGGTTTCTGGGAAGCTGGTTACTGGGAGCATTGTATGACATCGCACCTATATATATGGTGGTGGTTTCCTGTGTGAGTCAGCTATTAGCTATTATTTTCTATATAATCTGTATAAAGGTGAGTAAAAAGTATGTACAAAACTGAAAATAAATCACCACTTATTAAATTCAAATCTTTTGACAGAACTAATCTGGTAGAGCATGGGTTTACCACAAGGGATGGCGGTGTTAGCCAGGGATATCTTTCATCACTTAATCTGGGATGGAATCGTGGCGATGACATTGATAATGTAATAGAGAATTATAAGAGACTGGCAGAGGCTATTGGAACTACACCTGATCATTTTGTAAGGGGAGATCAGACACATACTGCCAATGTTAGGGTGATAACAAAAGAGGATATGGGTAAGGGCGTCACGAGAGAACGTGATTATTCAGATGTAGACGGACTTATTACAAATGTTCCTGGAATCGCTCTTATTACACTTCATGCAGACTGCGTACCATTATTCTTTTTAGATCCAAATAAAAAAGTAATAGGGATGACCCATGCCGGGTGGGGTGGGACAGTCCAAAAAATAGCCCAGGTTACAGTGGAACTAATGAGGGACACTTATGGCTCGGATCTTGCAGATATCCTGTGCGGAATAGGGCCTTCTATATGCGGAAATTGTTATGAGATAGGGCAGGATGTAGCCGAGAAATTCTATAGTTCTATGCCGGAATATATAGATAAAATATTAAGAGACGATAAAAATGGTCATTATCATTTGAATCTATGGGAGGCTAATAAACAAGTATTATTATCTGCCGGGATCTTAGAAAATAATATTTCGGTATCAGGAATATGTACATATGAGAACAGCGAAAGATTCTTTTCTCATAGAAAGACCAACGGAAAAAGAGGAAACTGCGGAGCGGTGATAATGCTAAAAGAAATATGAGAAATATATGTAATATGATAATATTATAAAACGTTATATAATGTTTCACGAGATTAGACAGTCTGTGGAACAGTCGAAATTTTAATAGAAGCAAATAGGACTAACATAGGAAATCAAAAATATGAACAATATCAGGCGAATCTTTTTATCCGATCTAAAGCATCTCTTTTCAAGCATATTTATAATAATAATAATATTGGGAGTGTCTTTTCTGCCGGCATTGTATGCCTGGCTGAATATATATTCCAATTGGGATCCTTATGGCAGCACAGGTAATTTGAAGCTGGCAGTAATATCTCTTGACGATGGATTTACCACTGATGATGGTACATACAATAATGTGGGTAATGGCGTTATAGCTGATCTCAAGAAGAATAATAAGATAGATTGGCAGTTCGTGACTAGCGAGAAAAAGGCCATCAAAGGTGTAAAGGATGGAGATTATTATGGAGCTATCATAATAGGAAAAGACTTTACATACAGTATGTATAATATTTTCACTAAGGGTGTCGATAGACCCAAGATGATATTCTATCAGAATCAGAAGAAAAATCCTGTTGCCAATAAAATAAGTGATACTGTAGTCGAATCCATTCGGGATAACATCAATGAAGAATTTATCAATGTAATGGCTACGACAGTTTTTAAGGAAGCGAATGGTCTGTCTTCAGATATAAAAGACGGCGGCGGAGTAGAGACACTTATCAGTAAGCTCCAGAAGGTCAATGACGAGCTTGGCTCATATCAAAAAACTATAGATACGGCAATTGCCGGGAATAAAATACTAAGCAAAGCATCCGGTGAAGGACAGAACGCTGCAGATACAGCAGGTGGCAAGGCCAAAAGTGCAGCAAACACCATGAATGAGGCTTCTAATAATCTGAATCAGGCCGAAATCACGTTGAATGAGTACAGTTCTCAGGTCAATAATGTAATCGGAACAGTAGATAATTCCCTTAAAAATCTGGAGGATAGGATTAATGATGAGAATCTGAATCAAGATGTCGCTACAGATAATCAGAATATAGATGCCTGTAAAAAAGATATAAATCTGATCATTGCTGATCTAAACACGCTTTTGTCATCTATTGATACAAGTGCGGCAGGAGAAACCGGTGCAATTGTAAAATCTACAATTCAATCAATGATTGCCACTATGGAGAGAATGAGTGAGAGTCTGGATGCTTATGACAATGCTGTCGGAAAGATTGCTTCTTCTGATATGACACAGACAGAGGCAGAGATGACAGCAGCTGTTGAAACAATGAGAGGCCAGGTTCAGGATGCCAGAAATCAGCTTAATAATAATCTGATCCCACAGGTCAATTCTAATATTGAATCGCTTAAAACGGTACTTAATCAGTCTACTGATCTTATGAATAATATGGGGCAGACACTTTATGGTATGGGAAATGTATTCTCTGCTCTTTCGGTTACGATCTCTGCATCAGATACATCTCTTACCAAGACACAAGAAGCGCTTGCTACACTTAGTCAGAGAATCGCTGAAACAATAGCCAGGGTCAATGAGGCAGCAGAGAGTGAGAAGGCGGGAGTACTTTTGTCCACACTTTCGGGAGATCCTACGGTATATGGTGAGTTCTTTGCTAAACCGGTTTCAATCGAATCCAATGCAATTTATCCTGTTAGAAATTATGGATCAGCGGTTGCTCCATTTTATACGACATTGGCCATTTGGGTAGGGGGCATAATACTCATGGCTATATTGAGAGCAAAACCAGATGTGTCCAAATATCCCGGAATCAAGCCATCGGAGGTGTTTTTTGGCAGATATGCCATGATTTTTGTCCTGGCAGAGATTCAAACAGCAATTACTTGTGCCGGTGATATATATATATTAAAGATTCAGTGCCTGCATCCTTTTTATTTCTTTATTGTATGCGCAATTACTGCACTGGTATTTTCGATGTTGATTTATTCATTTGTATATGCTTTCCACGACGCGGGCAAAGCTCTTGCAGTAGTAGTTGTTGTTATACAGATCGCGGGTTCAAGCGGTACATATCCTATAGAGCTATTGCCGGAATTTTTCCAAAGAGTATATATATTCTTCCCATTTCCGTATGCAATCAATGCAATGAGAGAGTGTATCGCCGGAATATATGGTGGCAAAATCGTAGTATATATGGTTCAGCTGGCTTCGTTCTTGATAGTTGCGATCACAATAGGAATATGGATTCAGAAACCATTCCATAAATTGTCGGCATATATGCAGATGCGAATGAAAGATACAGGAATATTCTAGGAGATAAACCATGGAAAAAAAAGATAAAGATAAATATGAATATGAAGAGATGTATCAGAAATTCGTAGATTATGAAGAACATGAGCATACCAAGAATCAGGAAAAGATCAGAATAGGACTAAAGCTCAATATCCTGATACCAATGGTGTTTCTGATGTTGTGCTTTTTGACAGACGGATCTAAACTGCTGTTTCTTATAATATGGATAGCACTGTTATTTGGTATTGCTTTTTATCTCATGGGGATAGAGTACACAGATTACAAGAACCATGAGAGACTGGAAAAATTTGGCATCAAGGATATTAATTGGAAAAATAATGACCTGGTGGTAAAAGAGGAAGATCTGGAAAAGTATAAACAGGGTCTAGAAGAATTCAGCCAGAAAATCGAAAATCTAGGAATAGTAAAACTGGATCAAAAAATAGATGAAAGAATAGATCAGAAAATTGATCGTAAGAAAGAAGAGAACGCGAACAAGGAATCTAATATGGACGCGAATAAGGACTCTGATCAGAAAAAGGATGAGGAATAATGGGCAATATACTAAAAATATTCCGGGCTGACGCCAGAAAAATATATACAAATGTGGTGGCAATGGTAGTTATTATGGGCTTGGCAGTAATTCCATGTCTATATGCCTGGTTCAACATCTTTTCAAACTGGGATCCTTATGGCGCTGAGTCTACCAAGAATCTGTCAGTTGCAGTGGCAACTCAGGATGAAGGAACTAAAATCGATACGGTGAAGCTAAACATTGGAGATATGGTTGTTAAAAACCTCAAGGGCAATAAAACGATCAATTGGGTATTCACCGATTCAGACCAAGAGGCTGTTGATGGTGTAACCTCAGGAAAATACTATGCAGCTCTTGTAATAGATGATAAGTTCTCCGAAGACATGATAAGTTTCCTAGGAGGCAACCCTAATCATCCGAAGATAGATTATTACGAAAACGAAAAGAAAAATGCTATAGCGCCGAAGATAACAGGCAAGGTAAAAACTACAGTTCAGGGCGAGGTCAACAAGGCATTTGTAGGAACGCTTACAGAGGGCCTGCTAAACGTGAGCCGTTATGCGGTTACTAAAGATTCGGAAGATAATCTGACAAGTAATGCGTTGGATAAGCTAAATCAGATGGATAGTGATCTGACGGCGGCTCAGTCGATAATTGATTCATATATAAGCCTTGTGGATGCATCCAATTCTATGTCAGATGCAGCCAGTAAGATGACTGACCAGATGAACAGCATGACGGCCACAGGTCAAAAGGTAATTGACCAGGTCGATGCAGTGACGGATGCAGCCAATGCCAGTGTCAATTCAGCATCTGATATGATGTCTGGATCATTAGGGACATTGGATAAACAGCTGGAAACCCTCAAGAATTCGCTTACTTCTGCGTCACAAAAGATCAAGACCGGAGGACAGCTCACAAAAACGGAAGCAGATGCCATGAAGATTATGGTGTCTTCTGCAGAGGATACATTTAAATTTGCAGCAAAACAAGGTGAACCATACCTAAATGAAGAGGGCAAAAAGGCGGCAAGCGATGCAGAGCAGGATTTTGACAAATTGTCGAAGGATCTGGATACATTAAGTGCTTCATCGGAAAAAACTGCAAATGATGCCGGAGCATTAATTGATGCTACGGTATCAGACATAGAAACTTGCAGGAAACAGATAAGCGATCTAAATACAACATACCAGGATACAGTAAAACCTCAGCTATCGACGACAATGCAATCGATCCAGAATGCAATTTCTGAGACAAAGAGTCTGGTAGGATATTCAGGAGACAGCATTTCCAAGGTTTCAGCTATTTTGTCAAGTTATCCGGATATGATAAAGCTTGGAAATGCCAATTTAAAAGAATCAAAAAAAGAAATTGCTGATATGCAGTCAGAGCTTAGAAAAATCATTAAAGACATGAAAAGCATCGATCAGAATCAGCAATATGGAATGTTGTTGAAGCTATTAAGGTCAGATCCGGACAGTATATCGGAGTTTGTATCATCACCAGTAGCCTTGGATACAGAACTGATATATCCGATCAAGAATAATGGTTCTGCAACAGCACCTTTTTACATAGTTCTATCAATATGGGTTGGAGCCCTGATTTTGGTAGCTATAGTTAAGACTAAGATAAAGGGAAGAGTGCCCGGAATAAAATATGTCAAGGGATACCAGGAATTTTTCGGCAGATACATCCTGTTTTTCCTGATAGGACAGATCCAGACTACGATTACAGTTTTAGGTGCACTTATGTATGTAAAGATACAGTGTCTGCATCCTATCCTACTTTTGGTAGCGTGTCTACTAACGAGCTTTACATTTACACTTCTTCTATATTCGCTAGCGTATGCCTTTGGTGCTGTCGGCGAGGCGGCTGCCGTAGTACTGATGGTAATCCAGGTTGCGGGATCGGGAGGAACCTTCCCTATCGAAGTACTGCCACATGTATATCAGGAGCTATATAATTACATGCCATTTATGTATAGCATGAACGCAGTCAGAGAATGTATAGGTGGGATGAACGGCAATGATTATGGAATGTACTTATCAGGGCTGGGAGTTTATGTTGGTATTGCACTTTTAATCGGACTTGCTCTCTCGATCCCTTGTAAGAGATTGATAAAATATGTTGAGGGAGTCAAGGAAGATACAGATCTGATGGCATAAAAGGCTCTTGGGAACGATTGCAAAAACACATTGAAATAATTGTTATAACCGAGTATATTTTATAAGAATGAGTTAAATTAAAAGGTTTTATTGGAAAAAGGGAGATATATCATGGTTTCTTGGAACAATTTTGACAAACTTGAATCCTATAATGAGCTTATGCAGCTAAAGGATGAAGTAGACATAGCAAAAGAAATGTCTGGTGAAAATGGAGTTAAGCGTGTAATGAATTACAGCATTCCAATGTCAAGCGGACTCACATATAATTATGCGGCTAAGCAGGTGGATAACAATGTTATCGATGCACTCGCAAGTCTCGCTACAGAGGCAGGATTATCCGACAAGTATAGAGAACTTTATAATGGCGCAGTAATCAATACCGGAGAGAAGAGATTGGTTCTCCATCAGCTCTGCAGAGGTCAGTTAGGCGATAACGTAATATGCGACGGAGCCAATAAGAGAGAATTTTATGTTGAGCAGCAGGAGAGAATTGCTGATTTTGCCAATAAGGTACACAGTGGTGAGATCGCCAATGAAAAGGGCGAGAAATTCACATCAGTTGTTCAAATCGGAATCGGGGGAAGTGACCTTGGCCCTAGGGCTATGTATCTCTCACTTGAGAACTGGGCTATCAAAAATAATCTTAAGAAGATGGATGCACAGTTTATATCTAACGTAGATCCCGATGACGCATCAGCAGTACTTAAAAAAGTAGATGTGGCCCATTCGATATTTATATTAGTATCTAAATCTGGAACTACCCTTGAGACACTTACCAATGAATCATTTGTAAAAGATGCTTTAAAGAATCAGGGATTAGATGCTTCCAAGCATATGATAGCAGTTACAAGCGAGACATCACCCCTGGCAAAGAGCAGCGATTATCTCGATGCATTCTATATGGATGATTATATCGGAGGACGTTATTCATCAACATCTGCAGTAGGTGGAGCAGTTCTGTCACTTGCTTTTGGACCTGAAGTATTTGCAAGATTCTTAAATGGAGCTACAGCAGAAGATGCTACAGCAAAAGAAACCGATATCAGAAAGAATCCTGCGATGATGGATGCTCTTATCGGTGTCTATGAGAGAAATTTCTTAGGATATGAATCAACAGCAGTTCTGCCATATTCTCAGGCTCTTAGCAGATTCCCGGCACATCTTCAGCAGTTGGATATGGAGTCAAATGGCAAGAGTGTAAACTGTAACGGAGAACCTATAGATTATGTAACAGGACCGGTAATATTTGGTGAACCGGGAACAAACGGACAGCATTCATTCTATCAGTTGCTTCATCAGGGCAAGACAGTAATTCCTCTTCAGTTTGTAGGATTTAAAAAGAGCCAGATAGAAAATGATGTTGTTATCCAGGGAAGCACTAGTCAGCAGAAACTATGCGCTAACGTTGCGGCTCAGATCATGGCATTTGCCTGTGGCAAAGAGGATGAGAATAAAAATAAGAATTTCGAGGGCGGACGTCCTAGCAGTATCATAATCGGAGAGCAGCTGACACCCGAGGCTCTTGGTGCGCTTCTGGCTCATTTTGAAAATAAAGTCATGTTCCAGGGATTTGTATGGAATGTAAACTCTTTTGATCAGGAAGGAGTTCAGCTCGGTAAGACTCTTGCCAAGAAAGTTTTGGCACATGATACTGAGGGAGCCCTTACGGAATATAGTAATCTTTTAAATATTTAAAACCATTATTTTTGAAAAATCAGAAAAAAGAAAATGCGATAGTCAAGAAACCGAAATTGTATATCAGTTTTCTTATAAAGTGCTTGTATTTAACTAATTGACCATGATACAATCACTACGCTTATAAATATTAAATTTTTATAAACAAAATGTTTGTAACAATTAATTAGTTTATTTGATGGAGGGAATTATGATTTTTCAAATCAACAATCTCTGGCAGATCCTTGGTTGGTTCATGGTATTTGCCGGACTTATCATTATGAATGAGATCGGACGCCGTACTAAGGTAGGCGGAATGGTGGTATTTGTAGTCATTCCGGCAATTCTTACAGTTTATTTCATTCTGATTCACGCAGGATTACTCGGCGGTGCTTCTAATCCTACAATGGAGTATATGGACGGATGGTTCCATTACGCAAAACTCTATGCAGCCGATATCGGATGTATCGGTTTCATGATGATTAAGTACAAGTGGGGCCTCGGTAAAGAGAAGTGGTTCAAATGGTGGCCTTGGCTCATCGTAGCTATCAACATCATGATCGCTAACTTCTCAGACCTCGAGTCAGCTATGGCTGCATTCAAGATCACTGGTAATTTCTCAGGTGCTTGGTGGGCTTCTAGCGAAGGCGTATTTATCTATGGTGGCTGGTGGAACGTTGTTAATGCTCTTGCCGGACTAATCAATATCTTCTGTATGACAGGATGTATTCATCTGTATTCATCAAAAGATAAGAATACCTCAGACATGCTTTGGCCTGACATGACAGTATGGTTTATCGTAGCTTATGATATCTGGAACTTTGAGTATACTTACATCAACCTTCCTACACATTCATGGTATTGCGGTGTTGCACTTCTTCTTGCTCCTACATTTGCTAACGCACTTTGGAACAAGGGTGCATGGATCCAGAACCGTGCTAACACACTGGCTATTTGGTGTATGTGGGCACAGATCGTTCCTCTCTTCCAGCTCAAAGGCAATTTCGCAGCAGTACTTCCTGCTGTATACGGCGGAGCTAAGGCTAAGGGAGTTACAACAATGAATCTCTACAACAAGGCTATTGCGCTGTACCAGTCAGGTAACGGTAAAACTGAAGCAGCAGGTAAGGCCATCCATGATTTAGGAATCGTTGCAGATCCTAAGGTTATGGGATTCGTTGCTATGCTTGCACTTGCAGCAAACGTAATCTGTATCTCAGTTATCATCAAGAGAGCAATTGCCAATGGACATAACCCTTATTCTCATGAGGTATTCAAGGGAACCAAGGATTATGAAGAAGCACTTCAGAGAGCAGAGAGAGCATAATCTCATAGCTTGAAAAGTACTTTGAAAGATTATAAAAAGACTTGTCGTCTATAGACGGCAAGTCTTTTTTTGAGTTATAATCTAACTGACGAGAAACAGCAAAGCTGTTTCAACAGATTGTTAATAGCGGAAAGGTGGTACTCATGGCGGCATCAAATGTATATACTAACGAAAACGGTAGTGAACTTATTTTGCCAACTCAGGAGGGACGAGAGCTGCGAATAGACGAGCAAGGTCCTGAGTGCAAACCGACACCTGAGATACCGGAGGGATCTAAGGTAGACGCCGGAATCACATATGAACAGGCTTATGAGCTGTTAAAAAAATATAACAAAGATGATTTTCACTTGAGGCACGGACGGACAGTTGCTGGCCTCATGAGATATTTTGCGAAAAAGTATGATCCTGATAACGAAGAATTCTGGGGTATAGTCGGTATGCTCCATGATCTCGACTGGGAGGAATGGCAGGTTCCGGTTACACATACTGTTAAAACAGCGGAGCTATTAGAAGAAGAAGGCGTCAATCCTAAAGTAGCACACGCAGTTCAAACACATAACTGCGAATACAATGCATCTCTTCCGGTTCCGGTTCATAAAATGGAGAAAATGCTATGGGCCTGTGATGAATTATCGGGTCTCATCGGAGCAACAGTTGCCATGTATCCGTCACATTCATCAGAAGATCTTAATCTGAAATCACTAAAAAAGAAATTTAAAAATAAAGCATTTGCAGCAGGCTGTGACAGAGAAGATATCGAAAAGGGAGCAGCACTTAACGGAAATACACTGGATGAATTGTTCTCAGATATGATAGAAGCCTATCAGTCGATAGACAAAGAAGGACTTATAGAATAATAATCATATATCCGGAAAATCAGAATTTCTCTCTGTATCGACATATTGATTAGCCACATCTGTAGCCCCATCGATAAGAACATTATAGCCTGTAAGTGCTACAAAAGGTGAGAACTGGGCAGCTCTGTTTTTGATAGACATATGCGTATGAGATTTGGACTCATGATGAGGTAGATTTATAATATCAGCATATTGGGAATTCCTATTCATGCCTTGTGTCCTCCGATCTGATTGTTTCTCATAATAGTAGTCCCGCCTTCCTCTAGGTTCATACCCTTTAGGAGGGCGTTTTTGCCGTATTTTTTCTTGATGCTTATTATTGCCTTTTGAATATTCCGTTCTTTTTCCTTTTCAGCATTCTCAGCTATTTTCTTTTTCTCCGCAGCCCTATAATCGGTAAAAAGATCTAACTGTTCAAACTGGGTCGCTTGCTTATTTCGAGCCTCAGCATCCTTCGTAGGAAGTATATGAGAAGCGGTGATACTGACCCTTCTGATCAGTAGATCAGGATCTGCTATTTTGTCATAAAGTTCCAATACAGCCTGAATGATCTCCCGGGATGATGAGGAAAAATGCCCGATGTTGGCAGAACCATGAGCATGCTTGGGAACAGCTCTGCCATAGTGATCGATAGTAACAGGACCTTTATATTTTCGTCGGATCTCTGGATCAGTAAGACTGGTGATATCGTATCCTATTGTCAGAACCATCTGATCAGTTTCAAGATCCTTATCAACCAGATCCAAAATCAAGAGATCGGTCATCTCATGGATAATGAGCTTGGCCTTATCGTAAGTATAGGGGCACTGAAGAACCTGACCGGAACCGAGAGAATTATTCTCCGGTTTATAGGATTTTATATCTTTGATGGTAACAGGTTCCCATCCCCAGGCATGATCGATCAAAAGCTCGGCATTGATTCCAAACAGTCTATATAAAAAGTCCTCGTTGTAAAAATCGTTGGAACTACCCAGACTACATCTAGCTACATCACCCATAGTAAAAATCCCGTTTTCCTCTAATTTTCTGGCATAGCCACGTCCTAATCTCCAAAAATCAGTAAGAGGCCTGTGATTCCAGAGTTTATCCCTATATGACATTTCGTCGAGCTGTGCTATACGAACGCCATTTTCATCTGCAGGAACATGTTTTGCAACGATATCCATTGCAATTTTACATAGATATAGATTGGTGCCGATACCCGCAGTAGCAGTTATTCCGGTAGTACTCAGAATATCATGTATCATTTGTTTGGTCAGATCTTGAGCAGACATTTTATATGTATGAAGATATGCGGAAAAGTCCATAAATACTTCATCTATAGAATATACATGAATATCTTCCGGAGATACGTATTTTAAATATATGCTGAATATCTCTGTGCTGACAGCCATATATTCTGCCATCTGAGGCGGAGCAGCAATATAGGAAAGCTTGAGTGAAGGATCTCTTTCAAGGGCTTTTATGTCATATGATTCACCTGTAAATCTGTGACCAGGTGCATTTCTGAGGCGATCAGCATTGATCTCTTTGACACGCTGAACTACTTCGAACAGACGGGAACGGCCAGCAAGTCCATAGGATTTTAAAGAGGGAGAAACGGCCAGACAGATTGTTTTCTCTGTTCGGGAGATATCAGCTACGACCAGATTGGTAGAGAGAGGGTCGAGGTCCCGCTGGGTACACTCCACCGATGCATAAAATGATTTTAGATCGATCGCGCAGTAGATTCTATCCTGTGACATATATTTTATTACTCTCCAATTCTCCTTTAGAATAGATTACTACAATTATGTATGCATTATAAGAATAATAGTATTATAACATAAAAAACAAACATATTTTCGCTTTTTCAAAAATATTTATAAGTTGCTAGATGTTCATATGTTAATATGATTGTACATTTGAAAGCACCGGCATATAATGTAGTCAGTGTAGGCGGATAGTTAGCCTTACATTAGGTGTTCTAGTTTAGGTGTTCTATTTATAAGTGTTTTATTTATGGATGTTTTGTTTATAGATGTTTTGTTTAATAGAAGTCGAAGTTTCGTTGCCAGAACAACATAAAATGTTTATTTCGGGTAGTATTTTAGTTAAAGAATATTAAATATATTAAAATATTATGAAAACGAAGCAGAATACGATTGAAAAGGAGCGATAATATGGTCAATCCAAGAAAAGCAGCTATTGTTGGTTTAGGAAATGTAGGTGCATCAATTGCTTTTGCACTTATGCAGGAAAGTCTATACAGTGAACTGGTGTTAATCGATTACAACAGGGATAAGGCTGAGGGCGAGGCAATGGATCTGTCAGATGGTCAACCCTATGTAGGTTCTATAAATATTCATGCTGGGGATTATTCAGAGGTCGGAGACTGCGCACTTATAGTCATTACAGCCGGTGCAGCTCAAAAACCTGGCGAGACCAGATTGGATCTTATCACAAAAAATATAAAGATAATGAAGTCAGTTATTGACGAGATCAAGAAAACTGATTTTGCAGGAATACTTCTGGTGGTTGCCAATCCGGTGGATGTGTTAACAAGAGAGGCTCAGAGACTCTCAGGATACCCTGAATCAAGAGTGATCGGAAGCGGAACAGTTCTGGACTCTGCCAGACTTAAGGATGAGATATCCAGGCACCTTTCGGTAGATGCCAGAAATGTTCATACAATGATAATAGGAGAACATGGTGACAGCGAGGTTCCGGTATGGAGCAACACCAATATCTCAGGAATACCTCTTAGCGAATTTTGTGAGATCAGAGGTCATGTAGGAGATCATCAGGCCGCAATGGAAAAGCTCTACTTTGATGTAAGGGATAGTGCATATCACATTATTGAGAAAAAAGGAGCAACATATTACGGTATTGCTATGGCAGTGAAGAGGATCGCAGAAGCCTTCGTCAAGGATGAACATTCTGTACTTCCTGTTTCAGTTGCACTTCATGGTGAGTACGGACTGTCTGATGTATATCTGTCGATCCCTGCGATTGTAGGTTCAAAAGGAGTAGAGAAGGTAATTACAATTCAGCTCTCAGATGATGAGCATGAGAAACTTATAGCAAGTGGGAATGCGCTGAAGGATGTTATTAAAGAGGCTGAGGCTGAGGTATAGATAAGCACACGTTAAGTAATAAAAAAACAGCTTGGAAATACCCAAATATCCCATGTAGCGGATAAAAAGTATTCCAAGCTGTTTAAATTTATAAAACGTATAGCAAGATAAACTTACTTAAACAGACCGAAGTCCATTTCGCGGTATGTCCAGACGGCATGACCTATATTACAGAGTTCGAAGGCATGGTTGATATCATTCAGCCATGCTTTTTTATATGCAGGATCAGTATAGGAAATAACTCCGTACTCACCGCAGTAAAGCATGACATTTCTTTTTTCGGCAATTGAGACAGCCTCTTGAAAACAATTTAAAAAGAACTGCTCTGATAACCCACCTTCCGGTAAAAAACTATCTGCAATATGGGCGTCCTGGGGAAAATCCTTGATAGCATCCATATATGCATCTTTTGACATAGGATATGCCAATCTAAAGTCAGAAGGCATCCATGGTATCCAGTAGGCACCATTATGAGTAAAACCAAGAGGTTCATAGCAGTGAAAATTGTAAATGATGTTTTGATCAAATGGCATGGCAATATCTTTTACAGCCACGATACTGTTGTTAAAATAACCGCCTAGCAGTATTTTGACATCAGTGGAATAACTCCGGATAATATTGACAGCGTGTTTCGCTATTTTCATCCATGTATCATTAAAGCGTTTCTCAGTAACTTCATTTAGCAGCTCAAAGGCAACTCTGGGATAAAGGGATGCATACCTAGAAGCAATATTGTCCCATATAGTATAGAAATACTCTTGGAGCTTTTCGTTGTTGAATAATCCATTTTCATTTTCACCATCGTCAAAGGAATAACCAATGGTCTTGTGAAGATCGATGATCAGATTCAGATTATTTTCTTTTGCCCAGCAGATAGCGTTGTCAATATGGCGAAATCCCTCCGGTATCATATGACCATCAGTTGTCATGATAAGGTCATAGTCGATGGGAAGTCTCACATGATCATAGCCATTTTCAGCTATGATATTAAAATCATTTTTTACTATAAAAGAAGAGTAATGCTCCTCGGTATATTCGCTGCACTGGGATAACCAGCCACCGAGATTGATTCCGTTTTTATAACCATTCCATTCTTTCATAATAGCCCTCTTTTCTATTTTGTACTTGTAAAATGTTAGCACAGGGATAACCGAAATGGAAGAGAAAACTAGGGACGAACATTCAGACTTTTCACGAAAATAAGTTTCAAAAAATATTAAAAAAATTTCGCCGACTGATTTTTGATAACCTGTCGGCGAAAGTGAATTTAAATATTAAAAATTATCATATCATCAGCAATAAAGCTTATATATCAGTGCTTGCCATGTCCTCCGGATCCTGAAGACCCTGAAGATTCTGTGGTAGTATTAGAATTGCTTAATCAACATTAAGGGCATTAGCGATAGCTTCTAGTAGTCCTTGGCTAGAGTATGTTGCTCCTGACACTGTATCCACATTAACTGATTGGGAAGAAACAACTTCATTAATAATGGTGCTCTTGGCGCGATTAAAGAACTGATCATC
>JAGOLM010000014.1 GCA_017994075.1 Lachnospiraceae bacterium | reverse complement strand
GAATATAGATATTGCCGTAACTGGTATCAGAGCCTGACGACTGGTTATAGTCATCGATAGAATCATACTCCTCATTCTTTTTGGTACTGTTTTGGACTACACCGACTACCTTAAATGGTTCTGAACCAACCTCGATTATCTGGCCGAGAGGGTTATCACCATCAAACAGTTTATCCACCAGATTATCATCAATAAGTGCAATTTTATCGGTGGATGTATATTCTTCTTTGGAGAAATCCCTTCCGGAAGTGACCTTGTATAAAAGAGTCTTCAGATAAGTAGAATCGATTCCATTGACCCGTGCACCGTAGTTCAGGCTCTTTTCCTTCCAATAGATACCATCATTGACATCACGGGTATTATAAGCGCTGGCAGCTCTTACTCCGGATATTCCCTTTATTTTTCTGAGGGAAGAGCCATTGACACCGATAAAACCATTTGGAATCCCATTTAACATATCATAAGCATAGGAACCATCCTCACTGGGAGCTACAATCGTTACATTATTACCAGAACCCACCAGACTCTTTTCTAGCTTCTTGGAGGTACCTTCTACAATCGAAACTATAGCTATAATGGCGGCGATTCCGATTATTACTCCTAGCATTGTGAGGAAGGAGCGCATCTTGTGAGAAAAGATTCCCTTGATTGCCTGTTCAATATTTTCTATCATATTTTCCTCTTTTTTATTAAACGCTGTCTAAAATATTCTTGACACTCACATCAAGATATCAAGCAATTATATTGCCAAGTATTATATTTAAAACATATTAAAAATAGATACTTTTTGTTTGGTTGTGGTTTTATTGCCAGCAATCGCAGTTTTCCCATAGGGAAAAGCAATCTTTTCGTTACCTTTTAATCCCTTGGTGATTTGAATAGATTCGGCATCTCCGGTAGCTTTGACGCTTACGGTCTGTTTCTTTAGCTTACCCTTACCGTTATCTATCATTACATAGTTGCCTTTGTCGTCGTTTCTGACATAGATGCGTTGAAGAACTATGATATTATCAGAGTTTTCTACGACTTTGGTAATTTCCACATCATCATTTAGAGTAAAACCATCACTAGTCTCTAGATAGGCTTTGAATTGATAATATGATAAAGCTTGGGTCGTGCTTCCGTCCGTATTATGATCAGTAGCAGGATAGTAATTAAGCTCGGTTATGGTAGCAACAGAGTTGGCAGCTGACATATAATCGTTGATGTTGACCTGGTCGCCGATTTTTGCCTTTATAATGTCATTTTCACTCATATATCCGGTTACTGTACTTCCCTCGGTAGAACCTATGGTCAGAAATGGTTTGCCATCGGTACTTGGATTGGTAATTTCGCCGATGAATTTTACTATCCCCGGAACGGCAGTCTTAACAGTGGTATCTGATATCTGCTGTTTTAGCTTCTTGATATTTAATTCTTCCTCTAAAATAGAACTTTTGAGGTTTTTGATTTTGTCGTTGGTTTCTTTGATTGCATCATCCTTTTCTTTTTGGGTCATACCAGCTGTGGGAATTGTAGGATTTGCAGAATCTGAAACAGCAATTGTCTTTAGCGAAGACTTTTGCAGTTTCGAGGAATTGGCGGAGCCTGTAGGGTCAGTGATATTAGAATCGGTACCGTTTGTATTCGTAGTTTCATCTTTTGAACCTGTATCAGGTTTGATTGGAACACCGGAATTATCAGAAGGTCCATTTTCCCCGGTGTCACTGTTATTATCTGGGACATTAGGTGTATCAGGTGTATCGGGAACATTAGGTAAATCAGGGATTGGGACAAGATTCTGATAATAGGCTAGTAGCTGGGTCTGAATATCGAGAGCAGCCTTATCAGAGTCATATACCATATTCTGAGATGTTAGTTCACCGTTAATGGATTTGTCATCATAGGAATAAAGAACTGTTCCGGCCTTCACACTATCGCCAACATTTACATATACCTTGGACACAGATTTGCTTCCATCTACATAGAATTCTTGAGCATTGTCATCTGTAATACGACCTGACATGGTGGAGTTGTTTGTCATATATCCGGAATTAAGGTCAGATAAAGACTGGACATAGGCCATGTTATGATCACGTCTGACTCTGTCTAACAGATAGATTATCACACACAGTATAATAGCAATGATGATCAGGACTACTACTAACTTTTTTTTGGATTTAGCTTTCATGCGTCCTCCTTATCAATGAGGGACGGATTGTCATAGATACGTCCGTCTACTATGTATACGATTTTTTTGGCTCTCTTGGCGATATTTGTATCATGAGTGATCATTACTATGGTTATGCCTTCACGATTTAGAGTATCGAAGAGATCCATAATATCTCTCCCTGATTTTTGATCAAGGGCACCGGTTGGCTCATCAGCCAGCAGCATATCCGGATGATTGATAAGGGATCTGGCAATTGCCACACGTTGTTTCTGCCCGCCGGACAGCTGAGAAGGACGGTGATCTAATCTATCTCCCAGACCTACTTTTTCCAGAGTAGATGCTGCAATATCTTTCCTTTCTTTTCTCGGAGTACCGGAAAATGATAAGGGGAGCATGACATTCTGCAGTGCAGTCTCTCCAGGCAGTAGTTCAAAGTTCTGAAATACAAATCCAATTTTTTTCGCTCTAAGTTCTGCCAGTTTATTATCCGACAGTGATAGTATATCAGTGCCGTCGAATTCATATGTCCCTGAGGATGGAGTATCCAGACATCCGATTATATTCATAAGCGTGGATTTGCCGGAACCGGAAGGACCCATAATTGCCAGATAGTCACCCTTTTCCACGGTTAGTGTAATGTCATGGAGAACAGGAACGCGGGTGTCCTTGGGCTGATATACTTTATTGATATTTCTTAGTTCTATCATATCCATCAACCCTCCGGTTTCGTTGTATTCTTAGTATTTGTATCATTAGTATCATTAGTAGTTGTATCCTTAGTGCTATTATCGGTAGTATTATCAGTAGATAATTCTACATAGAGATGCTGCCCGATCATCAGCCCATCCGGTGTATCGATAGATGCGTAGAAATTGTATTTGGAGGCTTGCTGCGTATTGCTATTATCAGAATATCCCATCATTTGATTATTGTTTTGGACAGTGGATTCAGTGTCTACCTTGGTTATCTTGCCGGTCCATTTCTTATCGTTAATCCTCGAACGAAATGTCACCGGAGTTCCGGCAGCCAGCATTGATATATTCAGTTCATCAACAGTGCCCTTTACTCTGTAAGCATTGCTAGAGAGAATCGTCATAAATGCCGTACCGTCGGAGCTATTATTGGAAGCATTGATATTAGTAATGATTCCATCGATCGGAGAAGTAACGATTGAACTTGATATTTTCTTGTTAAGGGAGTCGATCTCGGCTTGTTTAGTCTTCACATTCAGTTCAGCCTGTTTTAGCTGGGTAGTGAGATCCTGAATCTGTGAAGAATATTCAAGTTTTGAAGCATCATCTGTGGCTTTTGACTTCTCAGCTTCAAGGGAACTGACCTGATTCTGCAGGTCTGTTACAGAATCGTTGAAAGCACTTAATTCCAGTTTGCTTTGCTCTATCTGTAGTGACAGATCTGCAGTTTTATAGGTAAATAGCTGTTGACCTGCTTTTACAGAGTCTCCCTTTTGGACTAGGATCTTATCAAGCTGTCTGTCACTGTCAAGCTTGATATCATTGGACTGCTCAGGCTCTACAACGCCGGTAAATATTGCAGAGGCAATGAGATCGGCATTGCCGGAATCAAAATCATGACCGCCTCCGGCAGTATTTTTACTTTCGGATTTTTTTCCTTTTACTAAAAACCAATATACTCCGCCTGCAACTACGGCAAGAATAAGGATTACCACCATGGTAATGATCAGTTTCTTGTGCTTTTTTCCGCTTCCTGTGCTATTACTCATTTTTATCCTCCTCCAAGATCTTAGTGACTTTATCGCTGTCTGCTATTCTGACGAAAATACCTTGATTTGCATATTTGGACTTATTTTTATAATAAATATTCACGTATCCGATACTTTTTATATCAGTTCTTGGATTCCCCATATCAGGTATTCGCTTTACTGATGATAAAAATGTCTTGATCTTTTCTTTGCCACTTATATTGATAGAAATATTACCGTTTACATAAGGCTGATAGGTTATATTGGTTATTTCGTCTAACATATTCTTGCCACCCTTTATAGAAACTCCTCTTTTCCGTAGAAATTCCAAAGTGTTTTTATATTCGGGATATATATACATCTCAGATATGTACGCAGTATTGTTAGAAGCATAATCATAATTGTTATCAGAATTAATCAAGGCAATGTCAAATAAAGCTGTTGAGTTCTTGTAATCTGAATAAGTCATTAATTCTGAATCCTTTTGCAATGCTTTTTGAAGCAGCTTGATATCCGGTTGAAGCAGAGGAATGGACTTATTGATGTATACTTGAGTATTCCAATCTGTAATTACCGCTTCTGTACTAGGCCCCTGGATCTCAGCTTGGAAAAGAGAGGCATGTTTATTAAAATCGTTACTTTTCGTCAATGTGGATAATAGCTTCTCATGACTCTTAACATCTACAGCGTAGATCCGGTATACCTTTCGACCGCTTTTCAACACATAACATACAGTGCATGGTATGGTTTTATCTACTGATATATTTCCATCATCAGTGGAAATATTTTCAGTTTCAACATGATCAACGGGATTTTTCATGGATTTGGATACTGTTTTTAATATAGGCGTAACATCGGTAGTCTGATTTATCTCTGCCTTAGTGGAAGCATCAGGATCAAACATTATTGTCCCCTGATAATAGGTCTCATATCCTGATGAGAATCCCACAGAACGAAGATCGCTGGTTTTGGGAATATACGTATCCATTCCAAAGGGATCACAGATCGTGATGATCAGGATCAGAACATCAGTTAAAAAGGCAGCAGCAGTGAGCTTGATGCCTTTTTTTAGTTTTATCGAACCCTGATTAAATATCATATCTATAATAAGCGAGTAGATACAGACGGAAAACAAGGTTGAAAATGCAAACCAGGTTCTATCAGTGACCACCATGTCCGCACCGGCAAGATAATATATTAGATACCCTGTCAGAAAAGATGATGGTATTGTAATCATGAACTTAAATATATTTTTGGTTATTTCCCATGAATATGCTTCGCCTGCACTTTCGGAAGGACGTATACCATATAGGATTATCCCTAGGATCAGGAAAGCAATTGCATATCCTATAGATATCAGTACCGAAATTATGTCACCAAAGTGGTAATAAATTGAACTGGCAGGTGAAAAGGCTGAAGTGTTTAGAAACAAGTATGATAGGTCATGGTTCAAAATGTGTTGATAACAGATACTGACAATTGAATAATATAGTGTCAGGCACCCAGGCAAAAAGCTCATAAAGAATACGGCAGTCAGGCAACCTATAAATGTTCGTCCGGTTATTACCATTGAAAATACGATGCAGGAGTATACAGCCATGAAAGCGACGATCCTTCGAAGCATGGCATATAACATTATAGGAATGGCATTGTAATGTGTAGTGGTTATGACTAATCCCAATATCATACCTAAAACATTGGCAAGGATATATGGAGCCAAAATCAGTATGGCACCATTAATATATCTTATTAAAAAGAGACTTCTTCTTTTTATGGGGATACTATGGTAAAAGTCTTCACTGGCAGAGCTGTGAAGATATTTAAAATTAAAGGCTGCCATTATAAAGGCAAATACCATGAGAATAACATTAGGAAGAATCCCTGCTCTTTCTAGCACCTGTTGTATCATTTTAGTCTGCTGGTAAATCATATCTGTGTTAGAGGTTGTATAAGTATTACCAATTGTCTGGTTTAAAAACAACAGACGTACCGGAAAACATAATAGAAAAGTAATAAAAGATAAAAATGCCAAATACATATTGGACTTTAAATTTATTTTTATTAGCTTATACAAAGATTTTTCTAAGATCATAACCATAGGCCTCCGTTTCAGTAATAAATATTTCTTCTAACGTAAGTGGCAAAAATTCAAAGAAAACCGGGTCAAGTGAAATTACAGCCTTTTTGATGCCGTCCCTCTGGCCTCTTGCTATTACAGTGAAAAGAGATCCACTTCTATCGATGGAAATAGGATGTATCAGGCTAGAGATTGTAGCTTCTTGACTCACATCCTGCAGCACAACCTGAAATTTCTGGGACTGGAACTTTATTTCGTCTAATTGCTCAGAGAGCAACACGTTGCCCTTATGCAGTAGTCCTATCCTACCACTGATATCTTCGATTTCTCTTAGATTGTGGGATGCTATAACCGGCACTATTTTTCGATCATAGACCTCCTCAGCCATAATACTTTTAACAGTCTGCCTGATAACTGGATCCAATCCATCGAAAGCTTCATCGCATAATATGTATTTTGCTCCGGAAGAAAGAGCAAGGATGAGCTTTAATTGCCGCTTCATTCCCTTTGAGAAATTTCTTATATTGCTGTTTTTTCCCATACCTAATTTATGACTCATAAAGTCAAATCGTTCTTGATTAAAATCCTTATATACTGCGCTCCATATTTCTGACATGGAATATGGTGTAGAATTCTGAGGGAACATATCAGAATCTGATATGAAGCATAGTTTTTCCTTGGCAGAGGGATTTTCAAAAACTGATTCACCATCCACAATAATCTCTCCTGAGTCTTGCTTGATTACACCTGATAATATTCTCAGAAGTGTACTTTTGCCGGCACCATTTGTTCCGATCAAACCAAAAATATCATCATCGTTTATATCCATGGTAACGTTATTAAGAGCTATAACCCCATTATAGGACTTACATAGATTCTTGATTTCAATCATTTCTTACGCCCCTCTTTATCATATATAGTTGCAACCTCATTGATACAGTCTTCTCTTGAAAATCCCAGTTTTATGGCCTCATCTATCAGAACTGATAGTGTATCCTGCCATTTTTTGATTCTATCCTTTCGAAGTGAAGATGGTTCCGCCACAAAGCTTCCTCTGCCCTTAACGGAATAAATATATCCGTTATCCTCAAGAATTGAAAAAGCTTTCTGCACGGTATTAGGATTGACAGATAGTTTGGATGCAATGGATCTGACGGAAGGAAGCCGCTCATCCTTTCTAAATACACCTGTGGCTATTAGCATTTCATATTTATCCACGAGCTGTTCATAGATGGCTCGAGGATCTTGGTAATTGACCTCTATCATATAAGTGTCCTGTTTCTTTTTTTATATGTATAAAACACGATATTTTTTAATTTGATATAAAAACAAACCTCATGTGTATTATAACACTTGGTACACTTTGCGCAATATTTACATGCTTCATTTATTGCCTTTTTTCGCATATTGTTGTATAGTTTGAATTTGCAAAACTAAGAGAAGAAGAGATGAATATGAAAGAGAAACAAGAGAAAAATAGTCAGTTAGAAAAAGAGGAAGTAACTTTTTGGGGACTCTTTCTTGCATTTGCTAGAGTGGGAGTAATGACATTCGGAGGCGGATATGCCATGCTTCCTATTATGCAGAGAGAACTGGTAGATAAAAGAGGCTGGGTCAAAGATGCCGAGCTCATGGATTATTTCGCTATAGGACAATGTACTCCAGGTGTAATAGCGGTCAATACAGCTACATTTACCGGAAGGAAATTAAAGGGAGCAATAGGCGGAATAGTTGCTACAATGGGAGTGGTATTTCCATCGCTGATAATCATATCCATTATTGCTGCACTTATAAAAAATTTTGCACATATACGGGCGGTTCAGGATGCATTAGCTGGAATAAGAGTGTGCGTATGCATATTGATTTTCAATGCAGTAGTGAAAATGTGGAAAAACGCAGTGGTTGACTGGATCACACTGATCATGTTTATTCTTATATTAATAGCATCGTTATTTTTCGATGCATCGCCAATTCTAATGGTGGTTCTGGCAGCAATTGCAGGAATTATCGCCAAGGGCAGGACTGATGCCAATAAAATAAAGTACGGTTCAGATACAAAAGAGCAAGCTGTTGAGGACATAGAATTCACATCAGACAACAGGGAGGTGAAAAAATGATTTCACTTTTTTTACGTCTCTATTATGAATTTTTCAAGGTTGGTCTGTTCGCAATAGGCGGTGGAATGGCTACGGTTCCGTTTCTTCAAGATATAGGGAAATCTACAGGATGGTTTTCGTCCAGAGAACTGGCGGATATGATCGCAGTATCTGAGAGTACGCCGGGACCTATCGGGATCAATATGGCTACATACGTAGGTTATGTATCAGGTATTAAACATGGCGGGCCGATTGAAGGGATTCTCGGTTCTATAATTGCCACTGTTGGAATAGTGACAGCACCGATCATAATTATTTTGATCGTAGCCAAATTTCTGGAAAAGTTCAGAGAAAACAGATATGTCAATGCCGCAATGTATGGACTTAGGACTGCATCGGTAGCACTTATAGCAGCCGCCGGGATATCTATCGTATTGTTTTCAATCTTTCAGGTGGAAAACATCCACGACATTGGAAAAGCGGTTATTGATTACAGATGCTTTATACTGGCAGCGGCCATTTTGGTAGTTACCAGATGGATACCCAAGGTAAAAGACTGGCACCCTATTATATTTATAGCAATATCAGCGGCAATTGGAATTATATTTCATATGTCGGTATAGGAAAAAGGAAAAGAAAACAGGAGGGACAATCAGATGTACAAGAAGGTTTCAACAGACCTTAACTTCGTTGATAGAGAAAAGGAAGTCAGCGAATTTTGGAAAGAAAATAATACTTTTAAGAAGAGTATGGAACAGAGAAAGCAGGGAGAGACATTTACTTTTTATGATGGACCTCCTACGGCAAATGGTAAGCCACATATCGGACATGTTCTTACAAGAGTTATCAAGGATATGATCCCTAGATATCAGACCATGAAGGGCAAATATGTTCCAAGAAAGGCCGGATGGGATACTCACGGTCTGCCTGTGGAACTTGAAGTCGAGAAGATGCTGGGCCTGAACGGCAAGGATCAGATCGAAGAATATGGTATGGAGCCTTTTATCAAGAAGTGCAAGGAATCCGTATGGAAGTACAAGTCCATGTGGGAAGATTTCTCTGAAAAGGTAGGATTCTGGGCCGATATGGATGAGCCTTATATAACATATGAGGATAATTTCATAGAGTCAGAGTGGTGGGCTCTCAAGAAAATATGGGATCAGAAGCGCTTATACAAGGGATTCAAGGTAGTTCCATATTGTCCTAGATGTGGTACTCCTCTTTCTGCTCAGGAAGTTGCTCAGGGATATAAGACAGTCAAGGAAAAATCAGCTGTCGTAAGATTTAAGGTCAAGGGTGAGGATGCATATCTTTTGGCATGGACTACAACTCCCTGGACACTGCCTTCAAACGTAGCTCTTTGTGTCAATCCGGAAGAGACATATGTCAAGGTCGAAGCTATTGATGGCTATACATATTATATGGCTGAGGCACTTTTGGATAAGGTGCTTGGTCAGCTTAAAACAGAAGAACAGCCTGAAGCCTACAAGGTTTTAGAGACATATAAGGGAACCGACCTGGAGGGAAAAGAATACGAACCCCTCTATGCATGCGCAGGAGAATCTGCAAAAAAACAGCATAAAAAGGCACATTTTGTTACTTGTGATGACTATGTAACCATGTCAGATGGTACAGGAATCGTACATATCGCTCCTGCATTTGGTGAGGACGATGCCAAGGTAGGCAGAAAATACGATCTTCCTTTTGTTCAGTTTGTTGATGGTAAGGGTGAGATGACAGAAGAGACTCCCTTTGCAGGACTTTTTGTGAAAAAAGCCGATCCTGAGGTCTTAAAAGATCTTTCATCTAGAAAATTACTGTTTGCAGCTCCGAAGTTTGAACATGAATATCCACATTGCTGGAGATGTGATACACCGCTTATCTACTATGCTCGTTCATCATGGTTTATTAAGATGGAAGAAGTAAAAGATGAGCTTGTTAAAAACAACAATACGGTTAATTGGATACCTGAATCTATTGGTAAGGGACGTTTCGGCAACTGGCTGGAAAATGTTCAGGACTGGGGGATCTCTAGAAACCGTTATTGGGGAACTCCGCTTAATATCTGGGAATGTGATGATTGTGGTTTCCAGGAACCGATCGGAAGCAGAGAAGACCTAAAGGAAAAAACAGGAAGAGAAGATGCTCTTACAGTAGAGCTTCATCGTCCTTATATAGATGAATTCACATATAAGTGTCCTCATTGCGGCAAGACAATGCACCGTGTACCGGAGGTTATCGATTGCTGGTTTGATTCAGGAGCAATGCCATTTGCACAGCATCATTATCCTTTTGAAAATGAAGACCTGTTCAAGGATCAGTTCCCTGCCAAGTTTATCTCTGAGGCTGTGGATCAGACAAGAGGATGGTTCTATTCATTAATGGCAGAATCTACACTTTTATTTAACAAGTCTCCTTATGAGAATGTTATCGTTCTCGGACATGTCCAGGATGAAAATGGTCAGAAGATGAGTAAATCCAAGGGCAATGCGGTAGATCCATTTGATTCTCTTGACAAGTTCGGTGCCGATGCCATCAGATGGTATTTCTACACCAATTCACAGCCATGGCTTCCCAATAAGTTCCATGATAGGGCAGTTATGGAAGGTCAGAGAAAGTTTCTGGGTACACTTTGGAATACATATGCTTTCTTTGTACTGTATGCTGATATTGATAATTTTGATGCGACCAAGTATGAGCTGTCCTATGATGAGCTTGGAGTTATGGATAAGTGGATACTGTCCAGACTGAATTCCGCTGTAAAAGCAGCAGATGAGAATCTGAGCGCTTACAGAATACCTGAGACAGCCAAGGCCCTTGATAGTTTCGTAGATGAACTCAGCAATTGGTATGTTAGAAGAAGCAGAGAGAGATTCTGGGCTAAGGGAATGGAACAGGATAAGATCAATGCATATATGACTCTTTATACCTGCCTGGTTACGATCTGTAAGGCTGCAGCACCTATGATCCCGTTTATGACAGAGGAGATATATCAGAACCTGGTTGCCCTGCAGGACAAAAATGCTCCTGAGAGTATTCATCTCTGTGACTATCCTACGGCCAATGAAGCATGGATCGATAAGGATCTCGAGGACAAGATGGGCGTGCTTCTGAAAATCGTAGTTCTGGGACGTGCTGCCAGAAATGAAGCACAGATTAAGAACCGTCAGCCTATCGGTGATATGTTCATCAAGGCTGAGAGCGAGCTGTCACAGTATTATGTTGATATATTGAAAGACGAGCTTAATATCAAGAATGCAGAGTTCAAAGATGATGTTTCTGAATACACGACATATTCTATCAAGCCTAATCTGCCTACAGTAGGACCTAAGTATGGCAAGTTCCTAGGCAAGATCAGAAATGCACTTGGAGAGATAGATGGCAATAAGGCTGTAGCTGAGCTTAAATCAGTCGGAGTTTTAAAGCTGCCTGAGGTAGATGATTCTATCGAGCTCTCAGAAGAGGATCTTCTAATAACTATGTCTCAGCAGGAAGGATATATGGCACAGAATGATGGCAATACTACTGTTGTTCTCTGCACTGACCTGAGCCAGGAACTAATAGAAGAGGGATTCGCAAGGGAACTTATATCCAAGATCCAGACCATGAGAAAAGAAGCTGATTTTGAGGTTATGGACAGAATCAGAGTAGGATATACCGGATCAGACAAGATTGTTGATATTTTTGATAAAAAGGGCGATTTTATCGCATCAGAAGTTCTGGCAAAAGAAATCGTTACAGAAAATGGTCAGGGATATACAAAAGATTGGAAGATTAACGGTGAGGATGTAACTCTTACTGTGGAAAAAATTAAATAAGTATTATAATGAGTCTGATATATTAAGTTCTTATATCTCGACACATTAAAGAATAAGAACTGCTATATAGGGTATCAAACCACTGTACAGCAGTTCTTTTTTATCAATAATTATATTTATTACTGGATGTCCTTACTAAAATACTTTTACTTGAAAAGTGCCACAAGGGGAAAGAGAGGAGATCGGATGAAATTTCATAATAATAAAAAGACAGAACTAAAAGAGGAATTGGTTGAAAATGTGAAAAATCTATACCGAAAAGAATATGACGAGGCAACGCCGGATGAGATCTATCATGCATTTTCCGCAGTTGTCAAGAAAATGGTAATAGATCGTTGGATCGCTACCAAAGAGGTAATAGATAGGGAAGATCCGAAAATCGTTTATTATATGTCTATGGAATTTCTGATCGGTCGTACTTTGGGCAATAATCTGGTCAATTTAGGAAGCTATGGTAAGTTTCAGAATGTTTTGGATGATCTGGGGATCGATATTAATGTACTTGAGGATCAGGAACCGGATCCGGCTCTTGGCAATGGTGGACTGGGACGATTGGCTGCTTGCTTTTTGGACTCTTTATCTACGCTGGGATACCCGGCCTATGGATGTGGTATCAGATATCACTATGGAATGTTCAGACAGAAGATCGAAAATGGTTTTCAAAATGAGGTTCTTGACGATTGGTTAAAAGAGGAATATCCTTTTGAACTTAAGCGAAATGAATATATATTTGAGGTCAAGTTCGGTGGCAAGGTCGTAAGCAAGATGGAACCTGATGGCAGGATACATTTTGATCAGACAGAATGCCAGACTGTTATTGCAATGCCCTATGATATACCGATTATGGGCTACAAAAATAATGTGGTAAATTCTCTTATGACATGGGACGCTCATCCCAAGGAAAAGTTCCATTTGGACTCTTTTGACCGTGGCGAATATGATAAGGCTATCGAGGAAGAGAACCTGGCCAAAAATCTGGTAGAAGTACTGTATCCCAATGATAATCATATCTATGGAAAAGAGCTGAGGTTAAAACAGCAGTATTTCTTTGTATCAGCCAGTATACAAAGAGCAATAAAGAGATTCGAAAAGCGTCACAGCAATTATAAAGAACTGCCTGACAAGGTAGTTTTTCAGATGAATGATACTCACCCTACGCTCTGCGTCCCGGAATTAATGAGGATATTGATGGATGTAAAGGGATTGGGATGGGAAACATCCTGGGAGATTACCCAGAAGTGCTGTGCATATACCAATCATACAATAATGTCAGAGGCTCTGGAGAACTGGCCTGTGGAGATATTTCAGCGCCTATTACCAAGGGTGTATCAGATAGTATGTGAGATCAACAGACGATTCGTTGAGTATATTAAAAATCAATATCCAAATGATACTTTCAGATACGAGAGAATGTCCATAATTGGAAATGGACAGGTCCGAATGGCCAATATGGCTATAGCAGGAAGTTTCTCAGTAAATGGTGTGGCAAAACTACATACGGAGATATTAAAGAAAGAGACGCTCAAAGATTTCTATGACATATATCCGGATAAATTCTCAAATAAGACCAATGGAATCACCCAGAGGAGATTCATGCTCCATGCCAATCCTACCATGTCATATTGGATCACCCAGCATATTGGAGAGGGATGGATCACTGATCTCTCTGATATGAAAAAACTTGAAAAGTTTATCGGGGATAAAAGATTCTGTATGGAATTTCTGGATATAAAACATCAGAACAAGATGCGTCTGGCAAAATATATCAAGGATCATAATGGAATCAATGTTGATCCCAATTCTATCTTTGATGTTCAGGTCAAGAGGCTACACGAGTACAAGAGACAACTCCTTAATATCCTGCATGTAATGTATCTGTATAATCAGATCAAAGAACATCCTGAGAAAAAATATGTTCCCAGAACGTTTATATTTGGAGGCAAGGCATCTGCCGGATATCATATTGCCAAGCTTATAATCAAGCTCATTAATAACGTAGGAATGGTAATAAATAATGATGAGTCTATTAACGGCCTGATAAAGGTGGTTTTTATCGAAGATTACAGGGTATCCAATGCAGAGCTTATATTTGCGGCAGCAGATGTATCGGAACAGATATCTACAGCATCCAAGGAAGCCTCGGGGACATCCAACATGAAGTTCATGCTGAATGGAGCTATAACTATTGGCACAATGGACGGAGCCACTGTGGAGATGGTGGATGAAATGGGCGCTGAAAATGCAGTTATATTCGGGATGAGCGCAAGGGAAGTCATTGATCATGAAAATAGAAATGACTATAACCCAATTGAGCTATATAACAATGATTATGAAATAAAGAGAATACTTGATCAGTTGATAAATGGGTTCTATAGTCCTGACAATACTGAACTGTTCAGAGATATCTATAATTCTCTTCTAAACACAAAGGTTACAGCCAAGGCAGATACTTATTTTGTACTTAAAGATTTTAGGCCTTATGCCGAAGCCCAGGAAAAGATCAATGCTTTATATATGGATCGTGAGAAATGGGCAAGAATGGCACTTGAGAACATGGCAAATGTCGGAAAATTCTCATCAGATAGGACTATTCAACAGTATGTCGATGAGATCTGGCACCTAGATCACATTAATGTCTCATTGCATTGATTTTGCTACATATTTTCAACATATTAAATGAAAAAAATACTACACTTTTTCGGTTCTGTACATTGAATGACCAACGGTCAACTCCTATGATTTATCTTAATGGAACTAATTTAAGCAGAAGTTGGAAAGGACGTAGTGAGTTATGGAAACAATGACAACTTTGGACAAAGCAAAACATGCTGCTGAAAGAAAGGCCTTTGATGTAGCGGTTACAGCTGCTTTGAAAAATATTGACAAGAATCGTGGAGAGGCTATGGTCAAGCTGGTCAATCTGACCAAGAAGATCCTCAAGGATACATGGCCTGATAAAGCGTACGATGCTCTTAGAGGAGTATTTGAAGATCCTGATAGTAAGTGGATGGAGTATACAGATTCACTTTTTGATACAGTTGATCATAAGCTTATAAAAAGCGCAGCATTGAATCTTGGATTTGAAGCAGGATTCAGTGGATATAAGAGAACTAAACAGCTGGGAGACGAGTTTGGATGCAATATTCCATGGAGTGTGCTTTTGGATCCTACCAGCGCATGTAATCTAAGATGTACAGGATGTTGGGCAGCAGAATATGGTCACAAGATGAACATGGATCTGGATACTCTTGACAGTATTATTACTCAGGGAGAGGATCTCGGGATTCATTCTTATCTCTATACAGGCGGTGAGCCTATGGTGAGAAAAAATGATCTTATCACTCTTTGTGAGAAACATCCTCATAGTAATTTTATGTGTTTTACAAATGGAACACTTATTGATGATGCATTCTGTAAGGATATCTTAAGAGTCGGTAATTTCTTCCCTAATATTTCTCTGGAAGGATTTAAGGAAGAAAACGATGGTCGTCGTGGAGAGGGTGACTTTGACAAGGTCATGCAGGCAATGGATCTACTAAAGGCCAATAAGTGCATGTTCGGTCTGTCAATTTGCTATACGAGCCAGAATTATAAGACCGTAACCAGTGATGAATTCCTGGATATGGTAATTGAAAAAGGTGTTAAGTATGCATGGTACTTCCACTATATGCCGGTAGGAAATGATGCATCAACAGATCTTTTGCTTACACCTGATCAGAGAGAATATATGTATCATAGGATCCGTGAGATCAGAGGATTTAAGGGCGGCAAGCCTATTTTTGCTCTGGATTTCCAGAATGATGGTGAGTTCGTAGGCGGTTGCGTGGCAGGAGGAAGAGAATACTGTCATATCAATCCTAACGGAGATGTGGAGCCTTGCGTATTTATCCATTACTCTAGTGCCAACGTCAAGGATATGAGCCTGCTGGACTGCTTTAAACAGCCTATTTTCTTGAAATATAAGGAAGGACAGCCGTTTAACGATAACCATCTTCGCCCTTGTCCTATGCTGGAGAATCCTGATGCTCTTCGCGAGATCATTGCAGAGACAGGAGCAAAATCAACAGACATGCAGTCACCGGAGGATGTTGATTCACTATGTTCCAAGTGCGATCCTTATGCCAAGGAATGGGCGATCCGTGCAGCTAAACTGTGGGATGATTCATTAAAGGCCAAAGAGGCAAAAAAGACTCAGTGTCATTAAAATAAATATAAAAATGTCGGGCTGTTTGTAATTTAAACAGCCCGACACTTTTTTGTTTTATTCACAATGATTAATAGTAAATACTAACGTGTAGTATTGATAATAATGTATACTAGAGAATATTCTCCGGACCATTATCAATTACGCCAGGTTCAGTTATTCTCTTGAATATAATGATTCCGATGTAGCTACCGCACATGGAGATGAGAAGAGCCAAGCAGAATAAAGCAGGGTTTCCGGATACAACACTGGTAAGGCTGGAGGCCAGACCTGAAACTGAGTTGAAAACAATATGCAGGATTATAGTTGCCAATAGGTTGCCGGTGCGTTCTCTTATATATCCAAGTGCTAAACCCAAGAAAAATGCGTATATTCCCTGGATCAGGTTCATGTGGATCAATCCGAAAAGAGCTGCCTGGATCACATTTGCGGTCCAGAAATTCAGGTTTTTACGAAGGATAGAATATGTAGCACCACGGAAGGTCATTTCTTCAACTATGGGGCCTATGAGCAATGCATATATGATCATAGAAATGGTCAATGAACTATCGGTCAATCCGGCCTGCTCCATAAGCTTGGAATAAAATTCGCCGGCCTTTGGCATAAGCACCATGAGAAATTCTGCGATATAATTAGTAAATATCTGAAACATTATACCCATAAATAAAAGAGTGGGAACCATCCATTTTTTGAGGACTTTGGGACTGGCAGAGACTTTGACACCGGAATTCTTATTAAGGGACTTTATCCAAAAGTACATAACGATAAAAGTGCCTATCCCATACATCAGATAAATAGATGGGGATTTAGCTATTGTTTTAGTATATGAAGCGCATTTATTATAGAAGTCATTAATTGAGCTGAAGTGGCTGGTATATATACAGAAAGCAAAGCCAAAAACTTCTATGAAAGTTGCCGCAACAGATCCTATGGTTGCTAATACAATAGTAGGAAGTATTCCTTTTAAAATAGTCGTGATTCGATTACTCATAAATTTTTTCCTCTTTTCATAAAATAACATGCCTTGTCATGTTATCATTTTTTCTATGTTTTGTACAATTGAAAAAGACACCAAGCTTTGCTAATATATATAGGAACACAGGTTCGCGGAAATCGAAAGAAGGATATAATGAGCTTTGCCCATTTACATACCCATACGGAGTTTAGTATTCTCGATGGGTCAAATAAAATAAAGGATTATGTCAGAAGGGTCAAGGCTCTGGGAATGGACTCAGCAGCGATTACCGATCATGGCGTAATGTACGGAGTGATCGATTTTTACAAAGAGTGCAAGGCTAATGACATCAATCCTATATTGGGATGCGAAGTATATGTATCCCCAGGCTCTCGTTTTGATAGAGAGGTCTCTAGTGGAGATGACAGATATTATCATCTTATTCTTTTAGCAGAGAATAATGTGGGATATCAGAATCTGATCAAGATAGTCTCAACGGGATTCATAGATGGATTTTATTACAAGCCAAGAGTAGATATAGAGATATTGGAAAAATATCATGAGGGCATAATATGCCTGTCAGCCTGTCTGGCAGGACAGTTGCCTAGAGCAATTGTCAGAGGTAAATATGCCGAGGCAAAAGAGATCGCCCTTCAATATCAGAATATATTTGGAGAAGGCAATTATTTCATGGAACTTCAGGACCATGGGATACCGGATCAGAAAAAAGTTATCCAAGGCCTTCTGCAGCTTCATCAGGAAACTGGCATTCCGCTGGTAGCCACCAACGACTGTCACTATACGCTTCCTGAGGATTGTGATTCTCACGATATACTTTTATGTATACAGACCAATAAAAAGGTCTCTGATACCGATAGAATGCGTTATGAGGGCGGTCAGTTCTATGTCAAATCAGAAGAGGAGATGCGAGGACTATTTTCATATATTCCGGAAGCGATTGACAATACTCAGAAAATCGCCGACAGGTGTAATATCGAAATAGAATTTGGTAATACCAAGCTACCGCATTTTGAAGTCCCGGAGGGATATAGCAGTTGGACATATCTAAATAAATTATGCGATGACGGACTTATAAACAGATATGGAGAAAGCGCCGAAGAGCATCGTCCCAGACTGAACTATGAACTGGGAGTCATACAGACTATGGGATATGTGGATTACTTCCTGATAGTTTGGGATTTTATCAATTTTGCCAGGACTCATGGGATACCGGTAGGACCGGGGCGAGGAAGTGCTGCAGGCAGCCTAGTTAGCTACACAACAGGGATCACAGATATCGATCCTATCAGATATAGCTTGCTATTTGAGCGTTTCTTGAACCCGGAACGTGTATCCATGCCGGATATAGACGTAGACTTCGATTATGAGAGAAGAAGTGAAGTCATTGAGTATGTCATTGATAAATATGGTAAGGACAGCGTCACACAGATCGTAACCTTTGGTACTATGAAGGCCAGAGGAGTCATAAGAGACGTGGGGCGAGTACTTGATCTTCCATATTCTTTTTGCGATTCTATCGCTAAAAGCATACCGAATGAACTGGGAATAACGATAGATAAGGCCCTGGAGATGAATCCGGGACTCAGAAAAAGCTACGATGAGGATGAAAATGTTCATAGGCTCATAGATACGGCTAAGAGGCTGGAGGGACTTCCCAGAAACACTTCAATGCATGCTGCAGGAGTGGTTATTTCCCAGGAGCCTATGTATGAGTACGTACCCCTGGCAAGAGCTCAGGATGGAACCTTGATCACCCAATATACAATGACCACTATAGAAGAACTTGGTCTTCTCAAAATGGACTTTTTGGGACTGAGGACACTTACTGTTATAAGTGATGCCATTGAACTGGCCAATAAGCGAGACAACGTAGACATCAGCGTATCTGGAATGACTTATGAGGATCCCAAGGTATTTGAGCTGATAGGTTCGGGAAGAACTGAGGGAATATTCCAGTTGGAAAGTGCCGGAATGAAGGGATTCATGAAGGAACTGAAACCGAATTCCCTAGAGGATGTAATAGCTGGCATCTCACTATACAGACCGGGTCCTATGGATTTTATACCTGCTTATATCAGAGGAAAAAATGATGCAAGCTCTATAACATATGATTGCCCAGAGCTAGAACCAATATTGTCTCCCACTTATGGATGTATCGTATATCAGGAACAGGTAATGCAGATCGTAAGAGATCTGGCCGGATATTCAATGGGCAGGTCCGATCTGGTCCGCCGTGCCATGAGTAAGAAAAAGACATATGTAATGGAGCAGGAGAGAAAGAACTTTATATACGGCAATCCGGAGGAAAATGTGCCGGGCTGTGTATCAAAGGGAATAGATCCTGAAGTGGCCAGTAAAATATATGATGACATGATAGACTTTGCTAAATATGCATTTAATAAGTCTCATGCGGCTTGCTATGCTGTAGTTGCGTATCAGACGGCCTTTTTGAAATTGTATTATCCCGGTGAGTTTATGGCGGCACTTATGACATCAGTTCTGGATAATACATCAAAAGTGGCATCATATATAGTTGTCTGCAGACAGCTTGGACTGTCGGTTCTTCCTCCTGATATTAATGCAGGAGAAGGCAAGTTCACAGTTTCAGACGATGGAATAAGATATGGAATGTATGCCATCAAGAATCTGGGACGACCGGTGGTTGATGGAATTGTAAAAGAGAGAGAAGAACGGGGAGAATACAGATCACTTCAGGAATTTCTGGAGAGAACAAGTTCCCTGGTCAATAAAAGAGCGGTAGAGAATCTGATCAAAGCCGGAGCCACAGATTGCCTGGAGGGTAATCGTAGACAGAAAGTTCAGATATACCCGGCTATAATGGATAAGGCAGCCAAGGATATGAAGGACTCTGTCTCAGGACAGATGAGCCTGTTTGATTTTACTGATGCAAGTGGCAAAAAAGCCTTTGCTATCAATTTTCCTGATGTTCCGGAATTTGATAAAAGAGATAAGCTGGCTTTTGAAAAAGCTGTTATAGGAATATATGTAAGTGGTCATCCGCTAGAGGACGATATGGATTTCATGGAGAAAAACGTCACTGCTCAGTCTATTGATTTTCAGTTAGATGAGGAAGGACAGGTCAATGTCGATGACAATTCTTATGTAATCATTGGCGGAATAATTAGTTCTGTTAATGTTAAATTTACAAAGAACAATCAGGCCATGGCATTTCTGACACTGGAGGATATGGTTGGTGATGTGGAGATCATAGTATTCCCGAGAGACTATGAGAAAAACAGGGAACTGATAGAAGAGGACAGAAAGGTACTTATCCGTGGCAAGGTCAGCGTGGAAGAGGATAAGGATGCCAAAATCATTTGTCAGAATATGATGGCATTTGAATCTGCACCAAGAGACCTGTGGATCAGATTCCCGGATAGAGAAAAATATATATCCCTGGAAAATGAAATGAATGGCATAGAACCTGATCCGGATGGCTATGATACCTTGATCGTCTATCTGGAAAAGGAAAAGGAAAAGAAGGTACTGCCTCGTAGATATTGTATTTCAAGAGATAGGCTGAGAATGGATCAGGTAAGTGCTTTATTTGGTGAAAAAAATATCAAAGTAGTAGAAAAGCATGTTGAATTCAGGGCTCAAAGAGCGTAATATATAACGAGAAAAAAGTAATCATTGGAGGAAAAGTTATGGGAGAAAAAGCAAAAAGAATTGGCGTTCTCACCAGTGGCGGAGATGCACCAGGAATGAATGCAGCAATTAGAGCGGTTGTTCGCCAGGGACTGACGAGAGGACTTGAAGTATACGGAATTCATCGTGGATTCGCAGGCCTCCTCCAGGAAGAGATGGAACCTATGGATGCGCATAGTGTTTCAGATATAATCTCACGAGGCGGAACTATTCTTCAGACAGCACGTTGCCTGGAATTCTTACAGGAAGAATATCAGCAGAAAGCAGCCGATATTTGTAGAAAACATGGACTGGATGCAGTTGTGACCATCGGAGGTGATGGATCATATAAGGGATCTAGAAACCTGAAGAACCATGGTATCAATACAATGAGTATGCCTGGAACCATCGATCTTGATGTTGCATCTACAGAGTATACGATTGGTTTCGACACAGCTGTTAATACAGCAATGGAAGCCATTGATAAGATTCGTGATACATCAACATCACATGAGAGATGTTCAATTGTTGAGGTTATGGGCCGTGGAGCAGGATTTATAGCACTTTGGTGCGGAATTGCCAACGGAGCTGAGGATGTTCTTCTTCCTGAGGAGTATGATTATGATGAGCAGAAACTGGTCAATCATATAATCGCAGGACGTAAAAAGGGCAAACAGCATCATCTTATTATTAATGCCGAGGGAATCGGTCATTCATCATCAATGGCTAAGCGTATCGAGGCAGCTACAGGAATCGAGACAAGAGCCACTATTCTAGGATACATGCAGCGTGGCGGTAATCCTACAGCTAAGGACAGAGTGTATGCTTCTACTATGGGAGCTATGGCTGTCGATCTTATCTGTGAGGGACAGCAGCAGAGAGTAGTATGTTATAGAGGCGGTCAGTTTGTTCATACAGATCTTGACGAAGCACTTGCTATGGAAAAGAAGGTAGATCCTTACCAGCTCGAGCTTTGCAAGACACTATCTAACTAGCATATAAGCTGACATAATTATTTGAATGAATGATGAACCGGAGTCTGTTTGGCCCCGGTTCAATTTATGTAAAGGCCTAGCAAAGTCATTATAATTGTGCTTTCGATAGAACAAAAAAATAGAAAAATAAAACATTTTGAGGAAAATATGATTACATCGGTTCAGAATTCAAAAGTTAAAAATATAATTAAGCTTTTGACCAAGAAAAAAGAGAGACAAGAGCAGAGATTATTTGTGCAAGAGGGACTTCGTTTTGTACAAGAGACTCCGCATCAACTCTTAAGGGAGATATATGTCTCGGAAAGCTTTTTGTCGGATGAATCCAAGAGGAAAGAGCTGGAAAAGGGTCTGGCTACAAGACTTCCAATGGACGAGACCGATGGAATGATGGAGATTCTGCTATCGGATGGCAATACAGCACTTTATTCCACAGTGACTGATGAAATCATGAAAAAGATGACTGATACGGAGACTCCTCAGGGCGTCTGTGCAGTTTCAGAAATGCCTTCGTACGCTTTGGATGATATTCTAGAGACTACCCCGTCCCAGCTTCTTATTTTAGAGGATATTCAGGACCCGGGTAATCTGGGGACTATGATAAGAACAGCAGAGGGAGCCGGAACAACAGGTATAATCATGACGAAAAATACAGTAGATATTTTTTCGCCAAAGGCTTCTAGAGCTACTATGGGTAGCTTGTTCAGGGTGCCTTTTACAGTGACGGAAAATCTTACTGAGACCCTGAAAGAGCTGAAAATAAGAGGCGTTAAAACCTATGCGGCATACTTAGGTGGAGAAAAAACCTATTTAGATATAGACTGTAAGAAAAACATAGCGTTTTTGATAGGTAATGAGGGAAATGGGCTTAAGCCGGAAACTGCTGATATGACGGATGAAATCATTTTGATCCCTATGGAGGGACAACTTGAATCCTTAAACGCAGCAATGGCAGCAGGAATATTGATGTATGAGTCACATAGACAGAGATGGAGTAAAAATTGAGGATTTGGTTTAAAGAGTGGACAGACAACCACATGATCCGGGATATGGTAGTAGAGGACAACAGCGCTGATACCAGAACCCAAAAAGTATTTCACGCAGTGGATAAGGTGTGCTACGAATTCGATCTGTCGCATCCCACTTGGCTGGACGCTACTATCAAGGACTTTAAGAAACACTCCAAGGCCAGATTTAATTCTGATTGCTTTCAGGAGGACATAGATTTTGATTATCTGGAGATCCATGTCTTGGATGAGGACTAATATATTCTTTTGTTATGATACTGCAGATACTGAATGAGGACTAAAGATAAGCCTTTATTCAGAGACTGAGTGCTGGTTGAATATTAAGAAAATTTAATGTTTAACTGACAGAAATATATCAAGCATAGTGGTATAATATTATAGTAATATGAAGAAAAATTTTCGAAATGTTTTAGTAGGTTTATAACAAAGAGAAAAGAGGAATTAACTTTGACAGAACAGGATTATCTGGCTGAAGGTGTGGACTCTTGGAATTCGTTTATGCTTTTATATAATTCGGCATTAAAGGAAATGAGTACTAAGGTTGAAATATTGAATGATGAATTTCAGCATGTGCACCAGTACAATCCCATTGAATACGTTAAGCAGAGAATCAAGACGCCTGATAGTATTGTAAAGAAATTGAAAAGAAATGGCTATGAGACTTCTATAGAGAATATGGTGAAGTACGTCAATGATGTAGCCGGTATTAGAATAGTATGTTCGTTTACATCGGATATATATATGCTGGCAGACATGATCGGACGACAGAATGATATTACAGTGGTCTCCATCAAGGACTATATCAAGAACCCCAAGGAAAGTGGATATAAGAGCTATCATATGATAGTTACGATCCCCATTTTTCTGTCGGATCGTTGCGTGGATACTAAGGTCGAGATCCAGATAAGAACATTGGCGATGGATTTTTGGGCCAATCTGGAACATAAGATATACTACAAATTTGAGGGAAATGCTCCTGAGTATATGAGCCGTGACCTCAGGGAATGCAGTGCCATCGTTTCTATGCTGGATGCCAAGATGTTGTCTCTTAACGAAGCGATATTAGAGGCAAAGCGAGAAAATGGGGATGATGTAAGAGAAGAGAGCAATATTGATGATACGATACAGGTCAAATCCGAGGATCAGCTCAGCTATTTGAAGGAGTTTAAGGCATCAGAAGAACTCAAGGAAAGAACACAGAAAATGTCCAAGTCCTGATCGTGATAATAAATGGATGAATGGAATTATCGGAAGCAAAGAATATACTGTATAACCATGTAAAACCAACGATTGCAGAGGTGCCAATGGAATTTTACAATGTGGTAAAGGGAACTTCTGGGAGCTATTCCAGAAGCATAATGAGATTAAAGCATCATTTGATGGAAGATGATGCTGTAATTATAGGTGCCGGAGAGGGTTTCGTTGAAGCAGCGGGAATCGGAACCGGAGATGCCACAGATTGTAAGTGGGATTCTTTTAGAAGTAAGTTCTTTGATTTTACAGTTAAGTATGGAATTCAAAATATTAGAGCGGGAATGCTATATCCGTTTTTGAAGCCGGAGGAACGATGGGCCTGGCTGTCTAGAGTGATATGGTGGAAAAAATATGAAACGGCAGAGTCTACGGTATATAAGAACCTGAAGGAGATATTGCAGGATAAGGAATATTTTATAATAACATCAGAACCGGACAATCTGTTTGTAGAAAATGGATTTCCTCCGGAGAGGATACTTGAGACAGAAGGCAGTTATGGAAAGTTCCAGTGCGATGGTACATGTGACTCTAATACATTTCTAAATAGGGAAATGATAGAGGAAATGATGAAATCCCAGGGATTCGTCATTGGCCCGGTAGGCAATATGTATATTCCGGAGGGCGTGGTTGCCAGGACCTCTATTTCTAGTAATCTTGTACCGAAATGTCCGGTATGCGGTGGACATATTTCTCCAAATATCTCTCTTGATAACAAACTGGTTCATGATGACGATTACTATATTATGAATTCATTGTATGACAATTTTCTAAGAGAGTATGACGGAAAAAAGATTTTATTCCTGGAGCTTGGAGTGGAGAGAGAGTGCGTTGAGGATATTAGGATCCCATTCTGGAATATGGTCGGGAACAATTTGAAGTCAACATATGGCAGCGTTAATCTGGATGGGACTTACTACCCGACAAATATGAAAGAACGTTCTATTTTGATAGAAGGAGATATCAGAGTCGTTATCAAGGACCTGACACAGAATATCGATAGGGCCATTGAACCAACTTCATAATGCGTATAATTATTAAATCGAGTAGTAAATCTACTCGATTTTTATAAGTTATTAAACGTAATTTTGCTATAAAGGTAATTAAGCTATAAAAAAATATTAAGTTATTATGTTTTTAAACATATTGAAAATAAGGCTATAAATGTCTCAGTATGATAAAATATATCAGGAAAAAGATTTAAGCGGTATTTGGAATCGTATGATCTGCAAAAGAACGAGACCAAATAGAAAAAAAGAGAGAAAAAAGACATGCAAAATGAAATGAAAAATGACATTCAAAGCAAAACACAAAAAGAAATTCAAAAACAAATGAAGAAAATCGAGATCAGGGACATACTTACATATGCATATCCGGAGAATCTGACAGCTAATCCGTCAGGAACAGTTACAGCATATCAGATCGCTCATGCTGATGAGGACAAAAATGACTATAGAAGAGATGTATGGATAATCCGTCCCGGCAAAAATGGTCAGCTAAGGTCAATCCAGCTTACATCTACAATGGATGCAACAATCGCATTTTGGGACGATGATGATCATCTGGTGCTTAACAGGAAGAGCCCGGACACAGAAAAGGGCATGACAGACCTGTTTATTATAGATATAAATGGTGGAGAAGCCCAGAAATGGGTAACACTTCCGGTAGGAGCCTCCAATATTAAAAAGGCCGGCAAAGACCTGTATTTTTTCACTGCTGGTATAGATTCTAAGGAACCGGATGCATATCTAAGAAGTGCTAAGGATAGGAAAAAAGCAGCAGAAGAAAAGAAAAAGAATCATGAAAGTGATTATGAAATTATAGATGAGGTTCCTTACTGGATGAACGGAGCAGGGTTCACCAATGGTAAGAGAAATTCTCTTTTTAGAATGCATACTGATCCATTGAAACTAGAGAGGATAACTTTTCCCGATTACGATGTATATGAAATTGAATTAAATGAAGACAGATTATTTATTCATGGAACCAAAAGAACCAGTACTGTAAGTCTCTACAGTGATATAGAGATGCTGGATACGAGGACAGGTGAGATAAAAATACTCTTCCCTGAAGGAGACTATGAATTCTCAGGAATCATTCCTACGACAGATAAGATCTATGCCTTTGGTTCGGATTATATAAAATATGGAGTTAATCAAAGCTCATATCTATATGAAGTAAAAAGTAAAAAGCTGGAGAAGGTAGACGGTTACGTACCTGAATTCTGCCCGTATAATAGCATGGTAGGAGACACCATGGTAGGCGGAGGAAGAGGCAATAAGGCAGTTGTTGAAGATGGACATAATATTTACTACACCCTCATGACGGTTGAGGATCATATCCAGTTGGCAAGACTTGACATTGATGAGAATGCAGAAAAAACAGTAATATTTGATCAGCCTGGCAATATGTATTTCTTTGATATTGCAGGAGACAAGATCATCTATGCGTATGGTGATAAAACAAGCTTAACCGAGATCTACTCAATGAATAGAGATGGAAGCGGTATTAAAAAAATAACAGATCATAATACTAAGGCTCTTAAGGGCCGTTATGTGGCTGAACCCAATCGTATAGATTATGAATCCTGTGGATTAAAACTTCATGGATGGGTTTTACTTCCTGAGGGATATGATAAAAATAAAAATTATCCGGCAGTTCTGGATATTCATGGAGGACCTAGATGCGTATATGGTGAACTGTTTTTCCATGAAATGCAGGTATGGGTCGCCAAGGGATATGTGGTCATGTATACAAATATCAAGGGCAGTGATGGAAGAGGCGATGATTTCGCAGACATCAGAGGTGACTACGGCGGAACAGATTATAAGAATCTGATGGATTTTATGGATGTGGTACTTGCAGCTTATACCAACATAGATAAGAAGAGACTATGTGAGACAGGTGGTTCATATGGCGGATTCATGACGAACTGGATCGTTACACAGACAGATCGATTCTGTGCCTGCGCCACTCAGAGATCGATATCGAACTGGATATCTATGTCTCTTATCAGTGATATAGGCCCATATTTCGGACCGGATCAGTGTGGGGACAGAAATATGTTTGGAGCTGATGCTACGCCTTCCAAGAGACTTTTTGGCAAGGAAGCTATAGACAGATTATGGGATCATTCACCGCTTAAGTATGCAAAAAATGTCAAAACTCCGCTTCTATTCCTTCATAGTGATGAGGACTATAGATGTCCACTTCCTGAGGGAATGCAGTTTATGCAGGCGCTTACTGCTAACGGAGTGGAGACAAGAATGGTTATTTTCCATGGTGAGAATCATGAACTCAGCCGTTCCGGCAAGCCTATTCATAGGATAAAGAGACTGACAGAGATTACGGAATGGTTTTTAAAACATACCAATTGTAACGAATGATAATATATGTAATAAGGTGGAAATGATTTTTTGAAAAAAATAGATAGTAAAATTTGGCTTACGATATTTATAATTATTACGGCTATGTGGGCTGTTATGATATTTAATATGTCTAGCCATCCTGCTGGTGAATCCGATAAAATGAGCATGTATGTGGGCAGGAAAGTGGCGACTGTATTTATACCGAGCTACAATGAAATGACCTATGATGTCCAGCAAACCATTGCAGAGAAACTGGACTATCCGGTGAGAAAGGCAGCACATATGACAGAATATGCTGTTTTTGCTGTGTTAATCTCACTTGATATTTACTATATAACTGAGATAAAAAATAAGCGTAGGACTGTAAACGGGAAATTCTCACAAACGGGAAAAAACTACGAAAGTTTTAATGGCTATAAAAATGGCAAGAAAAACGCTGTCATTGCAATTATTATCGTGGCATTATATGCGTCTACAGATGAGATACATCAATTATTTGTACCTGGCAGGGCGGGACTGTTTACAGATGTTCTAATAGATACTGCCGGTGGACTTATAGGTGTAATTGTTACATATTTTGTAATACGAGGGTTAAAAAGGGTAATTGAAAAAAATGAAGGAAGAGACCTTTAGGACACAGTACTTAGACCGGTTGTCGGAGATATTTCCGTCAATAGCTG
>JAGOLM010000013.1 GCA_017994075.1 Lachnospiraceae bacterium | reverse complement strand
GAGTTTAAACAGCAGTTCGATGATATTGTGGAGAATGTAACCAATGTAAATGTTGCAGTGGAAGAAATTGCAACAGGATCTACATCTCAGGCTAATGAGACATCTTCAGCAGGAGATTCCATAGGAAATATGGGCGCTGCAATTGAATCTAATGGTTCATCTTTCAATACACTAGAAGAGTCCATTAAGAGAATGAACGAACTGGCAAAAGAGTCAGAGCGTATGCTGACTGATCTGTATGAAATCAATAGCAAGACTTCACATACTGTAGAGGCTGTAACTGCCCAGACAGATGTAACTAATCAGTCCGCTGAGAAGATCAAGGACGCTGTTGTAGTGATTCAGGACATAGCATCTCAGACCAATCTTCTGTCGCTTAATGCTTCTATAGAGGCTGCAAGAGCAGGAGAAAGCGGGAGAGGATTTGCAGTTGTTGCAGAAGAGATTAGAAAATTGGCAGAGGACTCCGCCAACAGTGCTGCAGAAATAGAGAATGTTGTTAAGGAACTCATTGATAATTCAGGGGATTCTGTTGAAAAGATGAAATCTCTAAGTGAGGATGCCAAGACTCAGGAAGAAAAATTAACCAGCACAAGAGAGTCATTTGACGGGCTTCATGGTGAGATCACATCTGTATCTACTGCATCAACAGATATTTTTGCTCAGACAAATAAGATAGGTGAACTTAAGAACGGCGTAAGTGGAGTTATCGAGCAGTTGGCTGCAATTGCAGAAGAAAATGCAGCATCTACAGAGGAGACTTCGGCCAGTATGAATGTCCTTACAGAAAGCATAGAGAGATGTAAGACAGAAACAAAGATACTGAATGACCTGTCTCAGAAATTAAATGACCAGACCAGTAAGTTTAAGTTTGAATGATAAAAAGTATTGATAATAGAGCGCTAGCCGGTGACTCAGCATATATTGCTGAGGAGAACTGGCTGGCGCTTTTTATATGTGCAGATTTATTTATAGGATATACTGACAAAGAGATTTGTAAACAATGATTAAAATTATAAATAATGTGTCATAATAATTTTTGAATAAAATATGTTGAAAATCCAAAAGTAAAGGCAGAGAAACATGAAGAGAAAAGATATAGTGACAGGCAAGGCAATATGAAAATAAGAAAAGCAGTTCTTGTTACGTTAGCGGTACTTGCAATACTTACAGTTTGCTTGGTGGCTTTAGCAGTGAGACATCATGAAGCTGAAGGAAGCCAAAAGCAAGAAAAGTACCATAGAGAATTATCCGTCGAAAAGGCAGAAAATAAAATCACTGCAAAAGAGAAAAAAACAGCGGAAGAAACAAAAGCCTTAGATAAGGAAAAAGCGTTAGATAAGGAAAAAGTATCAGATAAGAAAAAAACCACAGAAGATAAAAAGGTCTCAAAAGAAAACGCAGTGGATAATAGTAGCCCGGCAGTGGCGACGCCTTCTGGAAATGGAGCAAACGGCGGTCATATTGTCTGTATAGATCCAGGACATCAGGCCAAAGGGGATAGCAAAATGGAGCCTAACGGCCCCGGGTCATCGACTATGAAGGCCCGGGTAACCGGTGGAACGAAGGGAACGACTACGGGCATCTTTGAATATCAGCTTAACCTTACGGTAGCAGACGAACTGAGGGATGAACTCACACGACGAGGATATAGGGTTTATATGACGAGAGATTCGCATAATGTAAATATTTCTAACAAAGAAAGGGCAGAATATGCCACTAGTGTGGGAGCTGAAATAACAGTAAGGATCCATGCAAACGGAGCTGACAGCAGCAAAGTAAAAGGGGCTATGACGTTGGTACCTTCAAAAAATAATCGTTATGTATCACGCCTCGCATCTGCATCATATACCCTTGGAAAGTGTATACTAGATTCTTATTGTGCTTCGGCAGGTTTTAAAAATCTTGGTGTTCAGAACAATGATACTATGACCGGAATCAATTTCTGCACTTCTCCGGTAGCAATTTTAGAAATGGGTTTTATGTCCAATCCATCTGATGACACTAATATGAATAATGACCAGTGCCAATCTAAAATGGTTAATGGAATTGCCAATGGCATTGATGCGTATTTTGGAAAATAAATAAAAAAACTGCCCTATAAATACTAGGACAGTTTTTTATTATGATCAAATCTTGATATTTTATGCCTGAGGTCTGATAGAAGATCTCTTTCTCAAACGAGCATCAAGAATTCTCTTTCTGACACGAAGATGTTCAGGAGTGACCTCGAGGAGCTCATCGACATCGATAAAGTCCATTGCCTGCTCAAGAGACAGAACCTTAGGCGGTACAAGAGTCATAGCCTCATCACTTGAGGATGTTCTGGTATTGGTAAGGTGCTTCTTCTTGCAGACATTAAGCTCAATGTCTTCTGAACGGCTACATTCTCCAATAACCATTCCACCATAGACCTTTTCGCCGGCACCGATGAAAAGAACACCACGATCCTGAGCAGCGTAGAGACCGTATGCAACAGATTCACCCTGCTCATATGCAATAAGTGAACCCTGACGACGGAATAATATATCGCCCTTAAATGGCTCGTAGTCATCAAATATAGTATTGATGATTCCTGAACCCTTGGTGTTGGTCATGAAATCGCCTCTGTATCCAATGAGTCCACGTGAAGGAATCTTGAATTCCAATCTTGTGAAGCCTCCGGTGATAGGAGTCATGTTTCTGAGCTCACCCTTTCTCTGGGCAAGAGCCTGAATGACAGTACCGGAAAATTCATCAGGAACGTCGATATATGCTATTTCCATAGGCTCTAATTTCTTACCGTTCTCGTCTTGCCTGTAGATAACCTCAGCCTTAGAAACGGCAAATTCGAAGCCCTCACGACGCATATTTTCAATAAGTACAGAAAGATGAAGCTCTCCACGGCCTGAAACCTTGAATGTATCTGCGGCATCAGTATCCTCTACACGAAGAGAAACATCAGTATTTAATTCCTTGTATAATCTGTCTCTGATATGACGTGATGTTACAAACTTTCCTTCCAATCCTGCAAAAGGACTATCATTTACCATGAAATTCATGGAAATAGTAGGTTCTGAGATTTTCTGGAAGGGGATAGCGACAGGGCTCTCAGCGTCACATATAGTATCACCGATCTTCAGATCTTCGATTCCTGATATTGCAACGATCGAACCGATATTTGCCTCATCTACAGGAACACGATTTAGACCATTAAATTCAAACAGTTTAGTGATTCTAACCTTCTTGATACGGCTAGGATCATGATGATTGACAACAACTGCGTCTTCGTTAACCTTGAGCTTACCATTGTCGATCTTACCTACACCGATACGACCAACATATTCGTTGTAATCGATAGTAGAGATAAGAACCTGAGTGCTGGCATCAGGATCACCCTTAGGAGCAGGGATATAGTCAAGGATAGTATCGAAAAGAGGCTTCATATCAGCCTTCTCATCATTAAGGTCCTTAATAGCATATCCTTCTCTTGCAGAAGCAAATACAAATGGACAGTCGAGCTGCTCATCGGAAGCATCGAGATCCATGAATAATTCAAGAACCTCATCAACTACTGCATCCGGACGTGCATCAGATCTGTCAAGCTTGTTGACACATACAATTACCGGAAGATCAAGGTCAAGGGCCTTCATCAGTACGAACTTTGTCTGGGGCATAACACCTTCAAAGGCATCAACTACCAGAACGACACCATTGACCATCTTAAGTACACGCTCAACCTCGCCACCGAAATCAGCATGGCCCGGTGTGTCGATAATATTAATTTTTACACCATTATAACTAACGGCTGTATTTTTTGAGAGTATAGTAATACCTCTCTCTTTTTCGATATCGTTGGAGTCCATTACACGTTCTTCAACGACCTGATTGTCACGAAATGTACCGCTCTGCTTGAGCAGTTCATCGACCAACGTAGTCTTGCCGTGATCGACATGGGCAATAATAGCAACATTTCTGACATCATCTCTTGTTTGGAGCATTAATTTTCCTTCTTTCGTTCTTAAAAAAGATTCGGTATACCAAAAGTCATTTCACTACATGTGTATGCATTCATACATACAACACATACACAAAATAAGAGAAATCACTTTTGGTACCGAATATATGAAACAAACCAATTTATTTTATCACAGATTTTTCAGATTTCAAGTGCATATTATAGGAAAGAAAATTTCAAGGCTGAAAATCACTATAAATAAGTATAGATTTTGTCAAGATCAAGAGGTGGAGAAACACGCGAATCTGGCATTAGAATGCTATAAATAATAGCTCGGAGAAAAAAGTAATATATTTGCAATATTTTTGTAACTATGATATATTACCGAATACCTTTTGGACTATTATTTGATGACTGATATAAGAGTAGAGTTTAGAAAAGTTTTGAAAAACGGAAATCGTCGGAGGATTGATTTTGAGTGAAGGAAAAATTTTAGCTATTTATGGCACTGGTCAAGGGAAAAGCGCTGCCGCAATAGGCAAGGCTATAGCCACAGCCGAAATGGGAGAAAATGTTGTCGTTATTCAATTCCTTAAGGGACTGTATTCTGAGGAATATTTAAACCGACTTGAGCCAGAGATCAGATTTTTTAGATTTGAAAGAAGCGAGAAAGCATTTTCAGATCTTACAGGACATGAACAAAAAGAGGAAGAGGTCAATATCAGAAATGGCCTGTTCTTTGCCAGAAAGGTTCTTACTACAGATGAATGCAAGATGCTTATCCTTGATGAAGTGTTAGGGATCGTATCTGAAGGATTGATCACAGAGGAAGAACTGATAGGCCTGTTCAAAGCAAAAAATAGCGAGCAGGAGATCATACTTACCGGAACTAATCTTACGGAATCTGTCAGAAATGCTTGCGATGTTGTAATGAATATATCAAAGGAAAAGTAGGTTCGTTTCCTTTGGAGTTAATAGCAAAATATAATTTGAACTTAAATGCATATAATAAAATACCCTTTGAACTTAGATACTTATCATATCAAAAAGATTCAAAGGGTATTTTTTTATTTATTTCTGTTTAAATTTTGTTTAAATTATATAAAACCAAGATTAAATCATTTGATTCAATTAGTTTTATTAGAACTTAGCCTACATCTTCAAACTGTGAATTGTAGAGTCCTGCATAGAATCCACCCTTAGCCAGAAGCTCGTCATGGTTACCATGCTCAACTATATCTCCGTTATTCATGACCAAAATAAGGTCTGCGTTTCTAATAGTAGATAAACGATGGGCGATTATAAAACTGGTACGGCCACGCATGAGATTATCCATTGCTTTCTGTATCCGGATCTCTGTTCTGGTATCAACAGAAGAAGTGGCTTCATCTAAGATCATAACCTTGTTGTCTGCAAGTATCGCCCTGGCAATGGTAAGGAGCTGTTTCTGACCCTGCGATACATTGCTGGCATCTTCATTCAGTTCCATGTTATAACCACCGGGAAGCGTCTGGATAAAGTGATCAGCATGGGCAGCTTTGGCAGCTTGAATTACCTCTTCATCTGTAGCATCCAGTCTTCCATACCTTATATTTTCCATAATCGTGCCTTGGAACAGCCATGTATCCTGAAGTACCATACCAAATGCATCTCGAAGAGAGTGTCTGTTATAATCTTTGATATCTATTCCGTCTAATTTTATCGCACCGGACTGAACATCATAGAAACGCATTAGAAGCTTGACCATAGTTGTTTTGCCTGCACCGGTAGGACCAACAATGGCGATCTTCTGACCTGGTTTAACGTCAGCACTGAAATCATGGATGATGATATGCTCAGGGTCGTAACCGAAATGCACATGATCAAAAGATACAGCACCTTCGAAGTGGTCAACAGAAATTGAATTTTCAGTAGATTGTTCCTCTTCATCCTCTTCGAGAAAAGCAAATACTCTCTCTGCAGCAGCAGCCATAGACTGAACCTGATTTATGACCTGAGCAATCTGCTGAAGTGGCTGGGTAAAATTACGTACGTACTGAATAAAGGCTTGAATATCACCAATTGTGATCACACCTTGTATTGCCAGCAGTCCACCGGACAGTGCCACACCAGCATATCCCAGATTGCCTACGAACATCATAACAGGCTGCATCATGCCGGAGAGAAATTGAGATTTCCAGGCAGAATCATATAAAACATCATTGGTTTTTCTAAAGGAGCCAATGGTCTCTTCTTCCTTATGAAACAGTTTAATGATCTGATGACCACCATATGTCTCTTCTACCTGTCCATTGATATGTCCGAGATAATCCTGCTGCGTACGGAAATACCTCTGTGAACGTTTCATGACAAATGTTAGAAGACCTGCAGAGATAGGAAGCAGAACAAGAGCGATCAGAGTCATAAGTGGTGAAATCGTAAGCATCATTATCAGAACGCCCACAAGGGTTGTAATAGAGGTAATAATCTGAGTTACACTCTGATTTAGTCCCATTCCGAAAGTGTCAACATCATTGGTGATCTTGGAAAGAACTTCACCATAAGTCCTACTTTCAAAATACTGCATAGGCATGCGGTTGATCTTTTTGGATATGTCACGTCGAAGTCCATAGCAGATCTTCTGAGAGATTCCTGTCATCAGCCATCCCTGAATAAAATTGAAAAAAGCACTTCCAAAATAGAGGATCATTACAAAGATAAGTATCTTACCGATTGCAGTAAAATCGATTCCTCCGGTTCCGGATATTTTCTTCATGAGTCCTTTAGATAGGTCAGTGGTGGCATGCCCTAGAATCTTAGGGCCGATAACATTGAAGATTGTTGAACATATAGCAAATATACCTACCAGTAAAATAGCTATCTTATAACTGCCGAGATGGGCAAGTATTTTCTTGAGAGATCCCATTAGATCTTTGGGTTTTTCAACGGCACCCATAGGCCCGTTTCCCATAGGTCCTCTAGCCATAGGCTTACGTGGAGCAGAGGAATTCATTTCTTTTTCTATACTCATGCCATGTATCCTCCTTTACTTTCTTTTTCAAGTTCCGCCGCTGATAATTGCGATGTGGCAATCTGCTGATATACCTCACAGGTCTCCATAAGCTGGTCGTGCGTACCTTTTCCGACCAGATTACCATCATCAATGACCAGTATCTGATCGGCGTGAAGAATGGTACTTATTCTCTGTGCTACGATGATAACGGTTTTATCCGTAACTTTTTCTGAAAGAGCATGGCGAAGCATGGCGTCGGTTTTTAGATCGAGAGCTGAAAAGCTATCATCAAAAATATAAATATCGGGATTCTTCGCAATAGCTCTGGCAATAGAGAGACGCTGCTTCTGGCCACCGGAAACGTTGGTTCCTCCCTGTGAAATGCTTCTGTCTATGCCACCGGACTCTTCACTTACGAATTCACTGGCCTGAGCTATTTCAATGGCCTCCTGAAGCTCTTCATCAGTGGCAGATTCATTACCGAAACGAAGATTGGTTGCTATGGTCCCTGAAAAAAGGTTACCCTTTTGTGGTACGAATCCGATCCTGTTTCTCAGATCACCCAGAGTAATACTTCTTATATCATGTCCATCTAGTGTGATATTTCCGCTCGTTACATCATATAATCTGGGGATCAGACCAACAAGCGTTGACTTGCCGCATCCTGTAGAACCTATTATGGCAGTTGTTTTACCGGGAAGAGCCTCAAAATCAATGTCGTTAAGGGCATCAGTTTCTCCACCAGGATATCGGAAATTAACGTGATTAAATGCTATGACTCCTGATTTTTCTTTTGAAGAAAATGTCTCAGGGGCATCAGGATCAGAAATTGTTGATTTCATGGTGATGACCTCATCGATACGCTCAGATGCTACAGCTGCTCTAGGGAGCATGATTGATAACATTGTAAGCATTAGGAATGACATGACTATCATCATTGCATAAGTGATAAAAGCAGTCATGGCACCGACCTGCATAACACCGGAGTTGATCCTGTGACCGGCTACCCATACGATAAGTATGGACAGTCCATTCATTATCAACATCATGACCGGCATCATAAATGTCATTACACGGTTTGTGAAAAGAGTGGTTTTGGTTAGAACAACATTGGCTTCATCGAAACGTTCTTCCTCTCGATCCTCACGGCCAAATGCTCGTATTACTGAAATGCCTGTAAGTATCTCACGGGATACCAGATTGACACGATCCACCAATTTTTGCATAAGCTTGAATTTTGGCATGGCAACAGCCATGAGAAAACCTACAACACCGAGAATGACCACGATTGCCAGGGCGATTACCCATTCCATTCCGGCACCGGTATATGCAACCTGTATCAATCCTCCAATGCCTAGGATAGGAGCGTAGGCAATCATTCGTAGAAGCAGAGTGACAACCATCTGAACCTGTTGGACATCGTTAGTGGATCTGGTAATAAGCGATGCAGCAGAGAAACGATCCATTTCTGCACTGGAAAAGCTGATGACATTGGTAAATACTTTATCACGGAGACTTCTTCCAACTCCTGCACCTACACGGGAAGCAAAGAACGCAACTAAAACAGCCATAGCGGCCTGTAGAAGTGCTAAAAGCACCATTTGAAGGCCTTTATGTATGAGATAGGCTGTCTGAATGGCATCCATATCCATTCCTGCTTTTGAATCTACGGCTACTGCATAGGCAACACCCATAGATGAAGCAAGAGACTCGCCCATAGTATCAAGGGTCTTTTCAACCTGTTTTCTGGAATTGGAAATGGTATCCGCTGGAAGTTGTCCGGCCTTGGCCATCTGGAGAAACAAAGGTCGGATATCAGTATATCCATCTTTCGATTTAAGCGAAGAAAAAGCATCGGCCATAGCTGCACTTCCTGGTTTATTGCCAGGTGCTGCATTTGAACCGGAAGCTGACTTGTTGGCACCTGCCCCAAAAGAAGCTTCGATTTTTTTTAGCTGGGACTTACTAATGTGTGACATCTCATAATTTAGCAAAAGAGGAACTCTAAGTTTCTTATCAAGAGTGTTCCATTTTTCTATAGCAGAATCTTTTAGTTTATAGATCTTGCCATCGTTTTTGTAAGAAGCCTCCCATAATTTCTTCTCGGAATCCTTCATAAAAATTTCCGCAGTATTATATTCATCAGCGGTGATTGACTCTGGAATGGTGTGGGATATTCCGTTATTTTGAATTCCAACATCGATAATGTCGGAAGTATATGCCGGAAGAGAGAGATCGCAGAATGCTTGAATGAAAAGCAAAGCGAGTATCAGGATTATTGACTTCCAGTATGGAGCCAGATTCTTAAGTATCTTTCCCATAAAATTTCCTTTCTTTTTATAAAGTGATTACTTCATTTCCAGATTTCTTTCGGATTCCATCTGATCTATTGACTCACTTATGGCCTGATATAGCCGATCCAAATCCTTTACGATATTATTAATTTCATTGGTGGGAATTCGTTCTGAGATAAGATCGAATAATCGTTGAGTGCTAGACAAGATCTCGGTTATTTTCTCTTCCCCGGAATCGGTCATTGAGACAATGGTATACCTCCTGTCACCTGGATCAGGAACACGAAGGATGTAGCCTTGCTTTTCTAACTGTTTAAGGGATCTGGATACGGCAGCTTTCATCATATGAGTCTTTTGGGATATAATAGATGCCGAAATGCCTATTTCTGCTTTGTGTTTCTGCATATATGAATAGATCTGAAAAAGAATACGAATGTCGGAACGTGCCAGACCACATGATGCCATTTCAGGTGGCTTCATCGTATGAAATTGTCGGAATGCATGTAGTAAACGTTCTTCATCAGGATTGACTTTCAGCTCTTGTTCCAAAAAACCCTTTTCAGAATCGGCAGAAGACTTATAGTTATCAGAATCCTTTTTATCAGGATTAGGAGTATTCTTGCCAGAAGAAATATTTTGCATATATAGCCTCACAGAATAATAAACGAAGTTAACTGTTAACAGCGTTAAATAATAATAACATTAACGCATCATGTCAACAAACAATTTATAAATAATTTATAAATTGTTTATAAACAGTGATAAAGATCAAGTTACAAGAGATATATGAAGTGCACTTGCTTCTGTTAACTTGAGGCAGTTTTGCAACCGAATATGATGTTGCAGGACTGCTTTTTTATATAACAGATATTTATAATATCCTAAATTGAATTTATGCAGTTCGGATGATACAATTACCAGGTTGAAAAAAATATTAAGAGAACCGAGGAACAAATGTCAGACATAAGAAACCATGGACCATATATCGGTGAGGATGATTTTGAAAAGGAACTGAAAGATACGGTCAGGCCATATATATATAGGTACATGACAGAAGGATATATGGATACTTATGACAATAAAAAACTCCATTATCTCTTTTTTATAGCACCGGAGGAAAAAGCTTCTGTTAACTTGATCCACGGCAAGGGAGAGTATTTTGAAAAATATGAGGAGACAACTTATTATCTGCTGAGAGGCGGATATAGTGTGTTTTTCCTTGAACAGAGAGGATTCGGAAAATCAGAAAAATTGCTAGAGGATAGTGAGAAGGTTCACGTGGATTCCTTTGACGATTATATACGTGATCAATGGGATTTCTTTTGGAATATCGTTAATAAAGAAACCAGATCTGATATTCGTTTTATGATGGGACATTCAATGGGAGGGCTCATTGCCGGAAGATTTGCGGAGGTACATCCCCAGGCCTATAGGGCAGCAGCATTAGCATCTCCTATGTTTGAAATGAAGTATAAGATTCCCAGATTGATGGTCAGGATACTTTTGACAATTAACAAGAAAAGACACAGGGAAAGTGAATACGCATTAGGGCAGCATGGTTATAAAGGTTCTTGTACATTTGAAGAATCTCACGACAGGTCTAGGGCTAGATTTAATGCCTATTCTGGATATAGAGAGAATAATGAGTATTGCCGGAGTGCCGGAGTGACCAATGGATGGCTGATAGAAGCGCAAAAGATGGAAAAAGCATCTATGGACGATGCTGAAAGCGCATCGATTCCAATATTACTCATGCAGGCGGGATGCGATAAGTTGGTTAAATCCAATAAGCAATTGATGTTTGCGGGTTATTCCAAGGACACGCTTATAGTCCAGTTCCCTAGATCCGGGCATGAGATATATGCGGCTGATGATGAAGAAAGAGCTCTTTTTTATGACTGGATACTTTCGTTCTTTGATGAGAGCTATGAAGAAATAAAAAGATAAAAAGAAAAAAGATAAAAAAGAATCTGAAAGTTTTATTAACTTTCGCTTTTTTAATTGTGGTGTAGAATATAGTTTCATATAATGAACTAATGTCTATATGAACAGATAGGATCAAGACATTAAATTAAAGTAAAACACGTTATAAATATATTAATAACGGGAAAGGGCTATTGATGGCTGACGATAAAGAATTTGATAATAATAATGAAACCTACGATAACACACCTGCAAATACTGATGGATCTTCCATAGAAAACAAAACTACAAATGGCGGTGACAATATAACAGAGATAAATGAATCTGAGTATGAGGATGTATGCTATATATGTCATAGACCTGAGAGAACAGCAGGGAAGATGATACATATGCCGAACAATATATGTATATGTAATGATTGTATGCAAAAGACATTTGACAATCTCAGTAATTTTGATTTTGGAGATAATTTCTCTTTTGGTTTTCCGGGACAGACTATTACAAAAGAGGACCAGAATAAAAAGAATGAACAGGAAGCTGACAGCGAAAACAGCACATCAAATGATGACATGCATAATCTGAATAATGTGGATTTTTCACGTTTTCCTAATTTTGGAATGATCAACTTGTCTGATCTGTCAGATATGTTTCCTAATTCTCAGAAGATTAAAAAGAAGAAGGCAGAAACAAAACCGGAAAATGATGTCAAACCGGTATTTTCTATTCATGACATTCCACATCCTCATCAGATCAGGTCTAAACTGGATGAATATGTGATAGGGCAGGATCAAGCGAAAAAGATCATGTCGGTGGCAGTTTACAATCATTACAAGAGAGTCGCTACCAACACGATGGATGATATTGAAATCGAAAAATCAAATATACTTATGCTAGGACCCACAGGAAGTGGAAAAACATACATGGTAAGAACTCTTGCCAAGCTTCTGGACGTTCCTCTTGCCATTGCTGATGCAACATCACTTACAGAGGCCGGATATATCGGAGATGATATTGAAAGCGTTGTATCAAAGCTTCTGGCGGCTGCAGGCAATGATATTGAAAAGGCAGAAACCGGAATTATATTTATAGATGAGATTGATAAACTGGCCAAGAAGAAAAATACCAATCAGAGAGATGTAAGCGGTGAGTCTGTTCAACAGGGAATGCTGAAGCTCTTAGAGGGCACAGAGATAGAGGTGCCTGTAGGCGCAAGTTCCAAAAATGCTATGGTACCTATGGCTATGGTCAATACAAGAAATATATTGTTTATATGTGGAGGAGCTTTCCCAGATCTTCAGGATATCATAAAGGAAAGATTGAATAAATCTTCATCTATGGGATTTGCTTCGGATCTCAAGGACAAATTTGATGAGGACAAAAACATACTGACCAAGGTTACAGTAGAGGATCTTAGAACCTTCGGAATGATTCCAGAGTTTATCGGAAGACTTCCGGTTATAAGCGTGCTCAATCCATTAGACGAGGAAATGCTGGTCAGAATCTTAAAAGAACCTAAGAATGCTATATTGAAGCAGTACCAAAAATTATTGGCACTGGATGAGGTAAATCTGAAGTTCACTGATGGTGCTCTTCATGCAATTGCCAAGGAAGCACAAAAGAGAGAACTGGGAGCCAGAGCTCTTCGTGCCATAATTGAAGAATTTATGCTGGATATAATGTATGAAGTTCCCAAGGACGATGAAATAGGCACAGTTACCATTACGGAAGACTATGTAGAGAAAAAAGGTGGGCCTGTTATTGAAATGAGAACTGCAGACAAGGCACTTCCAAAGCCCCAGAAAGTAGCAGAAGGAAACGCATAGACAGATATGGAAAATTGGGAAATCACTGACGTTAAAAATTTTATGAATAAGATGCTTTTGTCAGAAAAATTCGACAATTTTCTTCTGGAAGAGGGAGATCTGCATGGAAGCATGAGGATCCACTTTGACGGACATTTGGAAAGCGGATATTTTTCGACAGAAGAACTGGAAGAAAGAATGTCCCAGGGAGACTGCGTCCATTATGGAGAAATAAGACATATCATACTGGAGGCTATTAAGGGAAAGAACACACCGGATTTTTTCAGATTTGTATATAAAGCGGATAACGAATTAGTAAAAAAAATCGCAGAAGATTCAGGCACTCCCATTGGCGATATATCAGGTTTATTTATGAATGTAACATTTCGTGGGGGTTCCCTTAAAGTAGTGGATGGAACGGCCATGAAAGTGTTCTCATTAGATAAAAGTGTCGATAAAAGTTGGGATAACTGTATTCAAAGATTTCTATACAATAATGAATTCAATTGGAATATTATTTAAATTTACTTTACTTTTATATTCAAATGTGATAGTTTAAATGCAGTCGGAAATCGGTAACCGACACGTTATATTTTTTTTGGAGGTACTTTCAATATGAGAGGTACAGTTAAGTGGTTCAGCGACAAAAAGGGATACGGATTTATTTCTGATCAGGAAGGAAATGAAGTATTCGTTCATTTCTCTGGTATTGCTATGGATGGTTTCAAAACTCTTCCAGAGGGCACAGCAGTAGAATACGATATCATCGATGGTTCTAAAGGACCTCAGGCTGTTAACGTTACAGCTGCTAAGTAGTTGAACTGAAAAAGGTTTTGTTCGAAGAAATCTATATCAGCTTAGCTACAGATAGTGACTGAATAAACAAAACTGAAATTATTGGCGGTATGTCATACGACGTACCGCCATTTTTATGTAGATAATTATCTGAGCAAAGCAGAATATTGATATATATATATATAATAGATAAAAGAATAAATATATTTTAATAATATTGTATATCTAACGGTAGCTTAGAATTGTGATATAATGTATAAGTAATTCAAACGTTTTACTTGGCGAAGGACTTTAGTTCGGTTATAATGTGTCAAGATTATTACAAGTCCTTATCGTAAGGAACGGAGGAAGAATGTATAAAATTTTAATAGACAGTTGCGGCGAGCTGTTTGATGATATGCAGAATAATGATCATTTTGCCAGCATACCTCTTACACTTGAGGTTGGTGAAGAAGAAATCGTAGATGATGATACTTTCGATCAAGCAGCATTCTTGAAAAAGGTCAAGGCATCACCTACAAGTCCCAAGTCGGCCTGTCCTTCACCACAGACATATATGGATGCTATGGAGGGAGCTGATCATATTTATGTGATTACTCTGTCTGCAAAATTAAGTGGTTCATATAATAGTGCGGTTCTTGCAAGAGATCTCTATCTAGAAGAATACGAGGATGAGAGACCTGACGTCAAGATCCATGTTTTTGACTCCAAGTCGGCATCTATTGGTGAGAGCCTTATAGGCCAGAGAATAGCTCAGCTGGAAGAAAAAGTAATGGACTTTGAGGATATTGTTTCTGAAGTCAATCAATATATAGAAGAACAGCATACCTTTTTTGTTTTGGAAACGTTGGAAACCCTTAGAAAAGCAGGACGATTAGGAACTATGAAGGCCATGATTGCAACTGCACTTAATATCAAGCCAGTAATGGGATCTACACCGGAGGGAAGCATCCAACAGTTGGGAACAGGCAGAGGAATGGCCAAAACGTTGGATAAGATGGTAGAGTGTGTGATTAATGATACACCCAATACCCAGAGCAAGACATTGGCAATTTCACATTGCAACTGTCCCAATACAGCGAATATGCTAAAGGACAAGCTAGAAGCCAAGGCTGCATTTAAGGATATCATAATTGTTGACACCAGAGGAGTGAGCTCCATGTATGCTAATGATGGTGGAGTTATATTGGTGGTTTAGACTTAGATGAAAACAGAAGAATTTATCGATTCACTTTATAGTAAAAAAAGGTTTGGCAAAAAGTGCGGTCGAGATATCATGAAAATATACACCCCGATTTTCGGTATGCCGGAAAAGAGGATGAGAATCATACATGTTGCGGGCACGAATGGAAAGGGCTCTACAGCAGCAGCAATTGAGGAGATACTCAGGGCTGCCGGCTATAGTACCGGACTATTCACTAGCCCGCATCTTGTGGTTTTTAACGAAAGAATCAGGTTTAATGGTTGCAATATCCCGGATCAGGATATAAGCAGCATAGGTGATAAACTTATAAAGACAGATGTTTATAATGAGTCTTCGATGTTTGATGATACGCTAATGATGGCTCTTTTATATTTTGAAAAGATGGATCCTGATTATGTGATACTCGAGACAGGGATCGGTGGTAGGCTGGATTCTACTTCCGGAATATGCCAGGTGCCGGAAGTGTCTGTCATTACGAGAATAGGATTGGATCACACAGCACTTTTGGGAGATACGATTTCAAAGATCGCGTCAGAAAAGGCCGGGATAATTAAAAGAGGAACTGTTCTTGTGCTGGGAGAGAATATTTCGGAAGCTTCAGATGTTATAAAAAAAGAGGCTCAGAAATCAGAGGTTTCTATTGTTCTTTCGGAGAATACTCCAATAGATGGCTATGATCTGTCATTAAAGGGAAAATACCAGAGCGAGAATATGAAAAATGCAGTCGCTGTGATAAAGGTTCTGATGGATAGAGATCGAGAGCTATGGGACAAAAGACTAAGGGAATCAGGCTTAAAAGATAGGAATAGGAATAACAGTACCTCTGAAACAAAGGAATATGGCTTGGAAGATTTTGTAGAGAATGCCATTAAATGCGGAATAAAGAACGTTAATTGGCCAGGCAGAATGCAGTATCTGTCCAAGGATCCTGTGTTTTTAATAGATGGCTCACATAATCCAAACGGGGTGGAAGCTCTTAGAGATAGTTTACTGGATATGTATCCCAATGAGAAATTTATATTTTTGACATCAGTTTTAAGCGATAAGGATCATAGTGAGATGTATGAACTCATATATTCTATAGCAGATATGTTTTTTACAGTGACGGTTGATAACGTAAGGGCATATAGTGGCAAGACGTTGGCCGACGAGCTTCACAGCAAGGGAAAAGAAGCACGATTTTTTGAAAATACTTCTGATGCAATTAGAGCTTCTATGGAAGAGGCAAAAAAGAGAGATGAGAAGGTAGTGGCCTTTGGATCTTTGTATTTTATAGGTGAGATATTGAGATGCTATAAAGTGTGATCCTTTTTGCATAGTGTAAGATATAAAAAATTCAGTACAAATAAAATAAGTAAATTTGTTTGCAAAATGAATCAGAACAAGATCAATTACAATATAACAGGTATATGGGATGAGCATACATTCAAGGGAACAGGCACTTTCGATTCTAGGTATTGCTAATGGATCGGATGATAAAAAAATCAGGGAAGCATACCACGAACTATTAAAGGAATACCATCCTGATAACCAGCCTGATGATAAAACTATATATAAGTATTATTCTATTGTGGAGGCCTATGATTTCCTCGCAAATGGACAGGATGAGATATATCCGCCCCGAGGTTCATACTCGCCTGTCTACAAGGCCGGTAGCTCTGACATAAACATTGATTATAATGGAATGATCGACGCTGGCAGAAACGGTGATCCTAATGGAGATATTGATTACGACAGAAGCGCAGAACCTCGAATATTAGGGAATTCGGAAGATCTAAAACAAAACTCGTTCAGAAAAAAAGCCAGGGAAGAACGGGAACGTTATGAACGAAACAACGGAAATGGAAGAGAAAAAAGACTACAAGAGATGATAGAAGAAGGCAAGAAACTTCGTGAAATGGAGGATGCCGAGAAGCGAAAACAGGAATCGGTAGACAGGGCACTGAAGTCTATAAAGTCGATACTGGCAGCTAGAGTAATCGAAGAATATTTGGAAGAGGATTCTGATGGATCCAATAAATAAAATCTAATAAATTGACAAATTATATTTCACACAATATAATTTAGAACAGATATAGTTGGAACCGATAATAACGAAAGGTATTTTATGAAAAAGAATGAAGAATGCTATGATTGCCTGAAACTTGAGAATCAGTTTTGCTTCCCGTTATATGCGGCCAGCCGAAAAATAGTTAAGGCATATAACCCATATTTAAAGCCACTTAATATTACTTATACTCAGTATATAACCCTTATGGTGTTGTGGGAAGAAAAGGAAATGAGAATAGGAGATCTGGGTAAGAAACTGTTCCTAGATACAGGGACACTGACTCCACTTCTCAAAAAGATGGAAGATGCAGGACTTCTCACCAGAACCAGAAGCAAAGAGGATGAGAGGGTTGTTTTTATAAAAATAACTGAAAAAGGAATGGAGCTCAGAAATAAGGCCAGAGACATCCCGAAACAGATGGGCGGAACTATATGCCTGTCAAAAGAAGAAGCGGAAGTTATGCGAAAGGCACTTTACAGCATACTAAAAGAAAATTAAAAATTAATTAATTATGAGGAGGCGGTATTGTATTTCAATACTGCCTCGTTTATAATCATTCTTGTTTGTAGCAAAATTATAGTATAGTATTCCTATAGGAATTAGGAGGATAAAAATAATGACATCAAATATTCTCGATGTCTCTAATCTTTCGGTTGCCGTAAGAGAAGACAATAAGGAAATTCTACATGGCGTCAATCTGGCTGTCGGAACTGGTGAGACACATGTAATAATGGGACCTAATGGAGCAGGAAAATCAACGCTTGGTTCTGCACTTCTTGGAGATCCAAGATATAAGATAACCGGTGGAAAAATCACATTTAACGGTGAGGATATTACAGGTCAGTCCACTGACAAGATATCCAAGGCCGGGATGTTACTTTCTTTTCAGAATCCGGTAGAAGTCCCGGGAATCTCCCTTGCCAATTTTATAAGAACTGCTCTGGAAAATAAAACAGGAGAGCATATCAAGCTTTGGAATTTTAAAAAGCAGCTTGGTGAGACAATGGAGCTTCTCAACATGGATCCGTCATATGCTGATAGAGATCTGAATGTGGGATTCTCTGGAGGAGAAAAGAAAAAGGCTGAGATTCTGCAGCTGCTGATGCTGAAACCGGAACTGGCTATTTTGGATGAGACCGATTCAGGACTTGATGTAGATGCTACAAGAACAGTTTCTTTTGGAATCAGTGAGTATAAGAAACAGGTAGGCGGAGCACTTATAATCATTACCCATGTTACCAGGATACTTGAAGCTCTTGATGTAGATAAGACTCATATATTGGTAGATGGTATGATTGTATGCGAGGGAGATCGTTCATTGGTGGACGAGATCAATGCCAATGGTTTTGAAAAATATGACAAAAACTAACGGAGGAAGTCGATGAAGGAAAAGACAGTTATTTCAGATATCGACAGAAGTATGTATGATTTTCGCTATTCGGAGGATGATGCATACAAGGTCAATGAGGGACTGACTCCCGAGATCGTAGGTCAGATATCAGAAGAAAAGGGAGACCCGGAATGGATGAAGGATTTCCGTTTGAAGTCTCTTGATATATATAATCAGATACCGGTTCCAGAATGGGGCCCTTCTATAGAAGGCCTTAATATGGATAATATAGTCACGTATGTAAGGCCTAATACCAGACGTATGCAGACTGACTGGAATGATGTCCCTACGGACATCAAGGATACATTTGACAAGCTGGGCATTCCGGAGGCAGAGAAGAAGTCTCTGGCCGGTGTAGGTGCTCAGTATGATTCAGAGCTTGTCTATCATAATGTAAAAAAAGAAGTTGCAGACCTTGGCGTAGTATATACAGACCTTGAAAGCGCGATGCGTGATGAGAGATATGAGAAGATGATCCGTGATCATTTTATGAAGCTTGTACCACCAACAGATCACAAATTTGCTGCACTTCATGGAGCAGTATGGTCAGGCGGTTCGTTTGTATATGTACCAAAGGGAGTTAGACTCGAGATACCTCTTCAGTCGTATTTCCGTCTCAACGCTGCAGGTGCAGGTCAGTTTGAGCACACCCTTATAATTGTGGATGATGACGCATACCTTCATTTTATAGAAGGATGTTCAGCACCGAAATACAATGTGGCCAATCTCCATGCAGGATGTGTGGAGTTATACGTAGGTAAGAATTCTACGCTTAGATATTCTACTATCGAGAACTGGTCTAAGAACATGTACAATCTGAATACAAAACGTGCCAAGGTAGAGGAAGGCGGCAAGATCGAGTGGATATCAGGTTCATTCGGTTCTCATGTTTCATATCTCTATCCGATGAGTATATTAGCAGGTGAAGGTGCAAGGTCTGAGTTCTCCGGGGTTACATTTGCCGGAAAGGGACAGAACCTTGATACAGGATGTAAGGTGGTTCATAGTGCACCTCATACTTCGAGCTACGTCAATACCAGATCTATTAGTAAAGATGGTGGGATCAGTACATTTAGAAGCTCTATTGTGATCGCAAAGAATGCCAAGGGCTCTAAATCAGCAGTATCATGCCAGTCACTTATGGTCGATGACATCTCACGCTCAGATACAATTCCGGCTATGGATATAAGAACAAGTGATGCAGATGTAGGACATGAGGCTAAGATCGGAAGAATCGGTGATGACGTTGTATTCTATCTGATGTCCAGAGGCATGACTGAGGACGATGCAAAAGCCCTTATCGTAAGAGGCTTTGCCGATAATGTCGGCAAGGAACTGCCACTTGAATATGCGGTAGAGATGAATAACCTCATTGGACTCGAGATGAAGGGTGCTATAGGCTAGGAGGAAAAATGGATACAAATATTTTTAAGGTAAATAGGATCCCCTCGCTTACATGGAACTGGCTTCATATGAATGATGCATCTGTCGAAAGGGTTCCTCAGGGAACAGATACAGATGTTCTTCAGGATATTCAAGGCAATGTAGAGTCCGGTGAAGAGGATGGATTTTCAATAACTGGGATCAGAACAGGAATGGGCGATAATGTCACTACTCTTGTTGAGAATTCCGGCATAAAGATAAAGAAGCTGAGAGGCTTCGAAATGACAGAAAAAGAGCATAACGGAATTGCCAGATTGACCTTTGATTTTACAGAGGACAGCATCAATGGATTCGAGCTCGTAGCAGAGGAACAATCTGATTTTACGGTAATTATGAATTATAACGGCCCAAGAGATCAGGAAATCTCAGCTTGTATTCAGACCAGATATCAGGTAAAAAAAGGTGCCAGACTTACACTTGTTCAGATCAATAAACTGGGAGAAAACTTCTCATTTATGAATGATCTCGGAGGAATAGTTGAAGAAGGCGGAACCTTTCAGCTGATACAGCTGATCCTGGGAGCAAAAAATAATTATTACGGCAATTTCACATCACTTTCAGGTGAGAAGAGCCATTTGATATCAGACATGGGATATCTCCTGACGGAGGATTCCAAGCTGGACATTAATACAGTTGCTGACCATACCGGTAAGAAGACCCTTTCCGATATTAATGTCTATGGAGTACTCAGAGATAATTCAGAGAAGACGTTCCGCGGAACAATTGACTTTCATAGAGGTTGCAGTGGTGCTAAGGGAAATGAGCTGGAGAATGTTCTTCTTATGGACGATGATGTGATAAACAGGACTATCCCGGTTATCCTCTGTGATGAAGAGGATGTTGAAGGTAATCATGGCGCTTCCATCGGAAAAATCGATGAGGACCTTTTATTCTACATGCAGTCAAGAGGCATGGATGAAAAAGCCATCTATGAGATGATAGCCAAGGCGAGAGTTGACTCAATAATCAACCTTATTCCTGATGAGGAAACCAAGGCATCTTTGATGTAAATTAGTAAATAACGAGGAACATTAATGACTATAGAAGATAGAAAAATAAGGGAAAATTTCCCAGTTCTCGAAGAGAGAAAAGTAACATATCTTGATAATTCGGCTACGACTCAGAGACCACCATGCGTTATCAAGGCAGTAGATGATTATTACAGAAGGAGCAATGCCAATCCTATGAGAGGATTGTATGAGCTCTCAATTGAATCAACAGATGCGTATGAGAATGCCAGAGCCAAGGTGGCTGATTTTATCGGAGCAGCATCAGATAGGGAAATTGTATTTACAAGAAACACTACAGAGAGCCTTAATCTCATTGCGTACAGCTATGGAATGAATTTTCTCCATGAGGGAGATGAAATTATAATTACAATTATGGAGCATCACAGCAATATGCTTCCATGGCAGCAGGTAGCAAAGCATACAGGATGTAAGCTTACATACATATATCCTGAAAAGGATGGTAATCTGCCTCCGGAAAAACTGGAGGAGGCTATTTCTGATAAGACAAAGCTTGTATCAGTTACTCAGATCAGCAATGTATTTGGAAGATTGAATGATGTCAAGGCCTTTGCGGAGATCGCGCATAGAAATGGTGCAGTTATTTCCGTAGACGGAGCTCAGAGCGTTCCTCATATTCCGGTAGATGTCCAGGATCTGGACTGTGATTTCATGTCATTCTCAGGACATAAGATGTTTGCACCTATGGGAATCGGTGTTTTATATGCTAAGAAGGAGCTTTTGGAAAAGATGCCTCCATTCTTGTATGGCGGAGAGATGATCGAATATGTCACTACTGAGGGAGCTACTTATAATGAGGTACCTCACAAGTTTGAGGCAGGAACAGTTAATGTAGGAGGAGCCGTAGGACTCTCTGCAGCAATTGATTTTATGAGACGCTTCGGATGGGATGAGATCCAAAAGAGAGAACTAGAAGTCACCAGGTATGCTATGGAAAAAATGGCAGAGGTACCACATGTCAATATCATTGGAGCTTCTGATCCTGAAGATCATCATGGAATAATCACATTTACGATAGATGATGTCCATCCTCACGATATAGCAGAGATATTCAATTCAAACGGTGTGGCAGTAAGAGCCGGACATCACTGTGCCCAGCCACTTCATAAGTTCCTCGGAGCTATGTCAACAACCAGAGCCAGCATGGCTTTTTATAATGACAAAGAGGACATTGATATTTTCATAAGCGCGCTTAAAAACATCAGGTCTGAGATGGGATATGCGGACTAGGCTAGTGGTTATGAAACTAGATAATTAAGGAGGTCGCTATGGCGAATACTTTTTATAATGAGATTTTAACGGATCATAATATGCATCCGGTCCATAAACACAAAATAGATGGTGCCAATTATACCTTAGAGGGTGTAAACCCTTCTTGTGGTGATGATATCAATCTTAACCTTAGAGTTGAAAATGGTATTGTGTCAGATGGCGGTTTTGAAGGTGATGGATGTGCTATTTCACAGGCTTCATGTGATATGATGCTTGATATCATAATTGGTAAGCCCATTGAGGAAGCCAAGGAACTGGCTGATATTTTTATCAGAATGATAACAGGCAAGGTCACTGAGGAAGAAAAGGACAGACTTGAAGAAGCTTCTATTCTTCAAGATATTTCACACATGCCTTCTCGTACCAAATGTGCAGTTCTTGGATGGCACACAATGGATGAGATGCTTAAAGATGAGTAATGGAAGGATCTCTTTTAATAAATTAAGTAATTAATTAAGTTAAGTTTAGTGAGATTATGTTATGATATTTGTTGGTCATTGTTGTATTTATAAGTTTTAGTTAGGCAATTTTTATATGAGAAATGCATTATTTTTTGATATTGACGGTACTTTGATAAATGAAAAAGGAGATATTCCACAGTCTGCTTATGATGCGATAAAGCAGTGCAGAAAGAACGGAGATTTAGTATTTATCAATTCCGGACGCTGTATGGGAATGTTGGAAAACATCAAAAAGAAAATAGAAGTGGATGGTTACCTGGCTGGATGTGGTACAGAGATCATCTATGAGGGCGAGAGAATTCACTACTATCTCATGCCTGAAAATGAAAAGAAAGAATTGAAGGACGCTTCGGACAGATATAATGTAGATCTTATTATTGAAGGAACACGTGGAGTGTATTATCATACTGACGTAGAGCATTCTAGGTTCCCGGTTATGGTGAATGTCAAGGAACTGGCTGTAGGCTCAGGCTGTGAGATATTTCAGGATGGAGATGAATACGAAGCTTCTAAATTCTGTATTCAGTCTGATGATACATCAGATGTATCTTCATTTGAAAAACAGTTTAGCGACAGATATATAATGTTGGATAGACATGAAGGATTTTATGAGGCATCGCCCATTGGAATGGATAAGGGAACAGCCATTGATGTGGTTCTGGAGAAGTTAGGGATAGACAAGAAACATGCTTATGTTTTCGGGGATTCCACCAATGATCTGGCTATGTTTATGTGTGGAGCCAATTCAATTGCGATGGAGAAACATGATCCTGAGCTCGAAGAGTATGCAGATTATATAACTACAGATATTGAAAATAATGGGATCAGAAATGCCATGGAGTATTTCGCCATAATTTAATTTTTTTATTAAGGTTGGGAAGTTTTGAGATGGAAAAAAGACATATTCAGGGACTGGATTCACTCCGAGCTATTGCCATAATCGGAGTAATACTTTTTCATATGTTCCCTGCTGTTGTTCAGGGTGGATATTTAGGTGTTGTAGTATTTTTCGTATTATCAGGATATCTGATTTCTGTAAGTGTGCTATCAGATGTAGATAATGATAAGTTTAACGTATTTAAATTTTACCTAAAAAGAGTCAAGAGGATATATCCTCCCCTTATTGTGGGTACTATTTTAATAACTGTTTTTACAGTGCTTTTGGCACCGAACAGCTTAAATGGCGGCATTGGAGAGATCGTTTCTATTTTTGATGGTACCTATAATGTTAGACAGATCATGATGAATGCCTCATATTTTACCAGGCTGACCAATTCATCTCCGTATACACATCTATGGTCTATGGGAGTTGAACTGCAGTTTTATCTAATTTTCCCATTATTTATATTCTTATATATCAAGATAGAAGATCATTTCGGCAAGAAAGCCGCTACATTTTTCTATATGATACTAACCATTCTTACATTTATACCGATGCTGGTTTTGTATCATCCGGGACAGGATGTGTCGAGACTATACTATGGAACGGATACCAGACTGTTCTCACTTATGGTTGGATCATTGATCGGAATATTGCAGCGAGGTGGAGCGAGGATATTCCAGGATAAGGATGAAGAACGTCTAATGACGTTGTACGAAAAGGAAAGAAGGAGTGGAGCCAGAAGAACCAAGAGGCTGCTGCTTGTTATCCCGATTGCAGTTATAATGCTGGCAATGATAGTTCTTTTAGGGGGCGAGAGCCAATATCTATATACCGGCGGGATGCAGCTCTATACCATTTTGACAGCGATCATTATCATTATTTTGATAAAAGAACCGGAGTCCTATGGGATAGGATATGCATTTGATGATGGTCCATTAGGATGGATCGGCAGAATGAGCTATGAATTCTATATAGCGATGTACCCGATTATCTTTATATTTGGATATAGAAAATTAAATGTACATTTTTACAGTTATATCATACAGGGCGTCCTGATACTCCTGTTTGGAATGTTGATACATTATGTTTCTCAGCTCAAGCTTGAGAAAAAGGGCAGTAAGATAAAATATAAGGCTATCTCTATGGCGGCACTTATTGTAGCTTGTCTGGCGATCGCAGCACTTAACCCTGGAAATGGCGCAGTGAAAGATGAAGATGTGACAAAACTTCAAAATGAACTGGCAGAAAACAGCAAGCTTTTGGCTGAGCAGGATAAAAAACACAAGGCAACAAAGTCTGAGAGCAAGTCTGTAAAGACTTCTACAGATAACAAGGATTCCAAGAATGGAAGTACAGATACTTCCGGGAACAGTACCAATGGAACGGCTGACCATAAGACAAAACAGGCGGACGGAACAACTGATGATAGCGCAAAACAGACAGATGATGCAGATAAGGATGCGGCTACGACTAGCTATGATACCACATTTGTGGGAGATTCTGTAATGCTTGGAGCATCCAAAGCACTTTTGAACACATTTTCAAACTGCTATGTAGATGCCAAGGAATCCAGACAGGTTAGGAACACACTTCCGATCCTACAGGGATTATCAGATGAAGGTAAGATTGGAAGTACGGTAGTAATTGCTCTTGGAACAAACGGGGCATTTACCACAGATACCGGATCTCAGTTAATAGATTATCTGGGACCGGATAGAACTATTTATTGGGTCAAGGCATTTGGACAGCATCTGACATGGCAGCAACAATCTAATGCAGCTATAGATGGTATTGCGGCAAAGTACTCCAATGTCACGGTTATTGACTGGGCATCAGATGGCGCAGCTCATCCGGAGTATTTCGGAAGTGACGGTATACATCTGAATCAGGCCGGGGCAAGAGCCTATGCGGAATTTATAAAGAGTTGTATGAATTGATATATAAAGTAATCTTTTATTCGTCCACCTGTTTTTAATAAAACAGGTGGACAGATTTATTTGTCGATAACCCTTAAGTGTAGCTTGTATTTTTAAGTAAACTCTTATATTCTGTAGCTATAGAGCATGATTTAAAATCATAGAAGTATCATGATTGATCAGGGGGTGTGCCAAATGAAAAAGTATAATATTCTACTTTCAATCTCAGTAATAGTTGCTACATTTTTGATCTATTTTGTAGCCAAGATTCCGGCACAGTTCCCATTTTATGCGTTAGTAACAGTTATTCTGGTCCCTGTATTTTTTAACAGCTTGAACTTTAATCTGGCATATAAATTGTTGATCGCTTTTTTGGTAGATGGTGGGGGATTTGCATTATTATTTTTTTTAAACCACAAGGAAGATTTGTATCTGGAGTATTGTTTTGCCTTTTTGATTATTTCTCTGGTTTTATGTGCATTCGAGAGTTTAAAAGAGTGGCAAAAGGAAAATGAAGATGAAAGTTGGCAATAAGGAGATAACGTGATTAGAAGAGATAGAGAAGTCACAGATTTTAGAGAAATCGTTGAGATGCTGGATGGATTTGATGTGGTAAGGATAGGCATCGGAGGAGACCAGTTTCCATATGTTGTTCCATTGTCATTCGGGTATGAGATAATTGACGGAAAAATCGTTATATATTTTCATGGAGCCAAAATCGGTAAAAAAGTAGATCTTTTGGAAAAAAGTAAAAAAGTATGTGTGGAAGCAGATGAATTCATCCGCTATGATGAACAGAATGTTGGAATAACGACACGATATAAGAGCATCATAGGATATGGTGAGGTGGAAGAACTGACAGCTGATGAGGACAAGGTCAGATCACTTAATGCCACATGTGTTCACTGTGGATATACGAAGTATGATTCATCTATATGTAAGAGTTTGAAACATACCAGATGCTTTAAGATAATATTAGACGAAATTACAGGGAAAAAGAACCTGAGGAATGTTGATATATAATAATATAGCTGTATAATTATGGAATTATAAGCTAATAAAAAATCATAAATTTAAATCAAAAATTTAAATAAGAAATTATGTATATAACTACTAGAAGCATGAAGGGAGGTTCTACATTGAAACATATAAAACATAAAGTACCTAGAAGAGCGGGTACAATTACCTGCTTGGTGATTTTTACTGTAATGGCAACACTTATCATACCATTTCTAATGCCACTTCTCGTACCTAGTATATCTGAGGCAGCCTCGGCAATTTCAATAGATGGCAATTTCTCGGATTGGGAAAACATCCCCAAACTAGCATCTAATTCTTCAGATATAAAGAACTGGGCAGTCCAAAAGGATAGCACGAATATCTACTTTTACGTGCATGAACTGTCTGGCAATCAGGATGATCATACTACACAGACTATCTCAGTCAATTATTCAATTGGTTCAAATAATGAAAAAACAGGGTGGGGAAAATACGATGGAATCGTACTCCCTGGCTCTCTTGTCAGTGTTAAGGATAAAAACTGGTCGGATGTGACAGGATCTGCAATATCATATTCCAAGGATCCATCTGAAGGCTATGATGTGGAATTCTCGGTTCCGATTGCATATTTTAATGCAGTAGATCCGAATTTCTCATTTTCATATGTAGGATCCAAGATTGCAGCAGCAGATATACCTGTGGTAAATGCAGGTGATACTGGGAACATGGGCACAACCGGAGGAGCTACAGATCCCGGAACAACTACAGGAGAGAAAGGTCACGACCCAGAGAATAGCACTTATAGACGGAAGTACTACAGGTTCTATGGGTGAGTATATTCTGACAAGGGGGACCGGAGATGAGAAAAGGGTAGCACAGGTATTTGGAGCTGGTTATCAATCTGCCGCTACAGCACAGAATATTGTATTGATTAATAAAGCAGCAGAGTGTAGTGGCTACACATATCTGTTTAACAGGAGCCTAATAATGGGAGCAGATTCTGTTCTTATTAAAATAGATTTTTTGGAAAATAAATCCAAAGATCTTGGCAAGTTGAATAAAGAAGCAACAAATATGCATTATACAGAAATTGCTCAAAACCATAATTTTATCCTTTATCGTCTCGATACAAAGTATAAAAATTTTGGAACAAAAAACACATACTCAGGTATAATCATCGGACGAAATGCAGCAGCAGCCTGTATATATGATCCGGATATGCTAGAGGCTTCATCAGAGAATCTGTCGGATTATTCTTATGATTATCTGAAAAAATTCAAACTTGTTTATCTGGCCTCTTTTAAATATAACGATCAAAAAGAGGCGGAAGATCTGATCACCAGATTGGCGGATAATGGAGTGCATGTAGTTATAATAGGTGAGGGAATTCCTGCGGATAAGAGTACTAGAACAGCGAAATTCCTTGGTGTGACGGCTCATAATATTTCTTTTGAAAATGGATATCCGCTATTATATATCAATAAAAAGGTATATGACCTTATGCTGTTCCCCAAAGATGAAGCAAAATGGTCGACTACATATTTTACGGGACTTGATGAGAAAACTGGATATTTATATGACAACAATACAAAAATACACTTTATGGGCAGTTCAAAGAATTCAAA
>JAGOLM010000113.1 GCA_017994075.1 Lachnospiraceae bacterium | reverse complement strand
TTCTAAAAACCCTTGACCCGCAAAAATATGTTAAAGTTATAAAAGAAGCCTCTAGAAAGGCCGATGTCGTTATTGCCATCGTACACTGGGGAACTGAGCAGAGTTCTACATATGGTAATGACCAGGTCAAGCTTGCAGAGGCTTTTTCGGAAGCAGGGGCCGTTGCAATAATTGGATGTCATTCACATTGTTTACAAGGCATTGAAAACATGAATGGAACTCCGGTATTTTTTAGTTTGGGTAATTACTGGTTTGCAACCAGTGGAAGTATGCCAAGCGATTACGCATCTGGTATTGCTCAGATCCGTATACAAAAAGATGGAAAGGTGAAGGCCCGATTCCTTCCCTGTGTTTTTAAAAATGGAATTACATCTTTAATTACTGATGCAGGAGAAAAATCAGATAAAATTTCATATGTTCAGGGACTTTCCAAAAGCGTGAATATTTCCGAAAACGGAGAGATCAGCCCTAAGTAGTTGGATATATACGGGTCTAAAAAGATCCTTATATTATATAATCATTAAAAGTTTTTAGAAAGGAACGAATGATGCAAGACTACAAACCATTCAAAGAAGGAAAAGTAAGAGAGGTCTATGATATTGGGGATAATATCATAATGGTTGCGACAGATAGGATATCTGCCTTTGATGTTATTCTGAAAAACAAGATAACAGACAAGGGAGCAATACTTAACCGTATGTCAAAATTCTGGTTTGATTATACCAGGGACGTTGTAAAGAACCATATGCTTTCTATTGACACCGCTGATATGCCTGAATTTTTCCAAGACAAAAGATTCGATGGCAGGACAATGTTATGTAAAAAGCTTAATATGATTCCGGTAGAGTGTATTGTTAGAGGTTATATTACCGGAAGTGGATGGAAAAGCTATCAGGAAAATGGAACAGTCTGTGGAATAAAACTTCCGGACGGACTGACCGAATCTGAGAAGCTAAGCGAACCGATCTATACTCCGTCTACAAAAGCTGAATACGGAGATCATGATGAAAACATTTCTTTTGAACAGTCAATTCTATATCTAGAAAAATATTTTCCAGAAAATGGCAGAAAATATGCCGAGAAAATCAGGGATTATACAATCCTTTTATACAAAAAATGCGCAGATTATGCACTTTCAAAAGGCATAATAATAGCAGATACCAAGTTTGAATTTGGACTAGATGATAACGGAGAAATCGTCCTTGGCGATGAGATGCTTACTCCGGACAGTTCCAGATTCTGGCCGCTGGATGGCTATGAGGTTGGACATAGTGAACCGTCATATGATAAACAGTTTGTAAGGGATTGGCTGAAATCGAATCCAGATAGCGATTATCTCCTTCCAGAGAATGTAATTAATAAAACAATTGAAAAGTATAAGGAAGCTTATGAAAAGCTTACCGGCAATAAATTCTGAGAAACAAATTGATTGTGTCTTGTTTTGGACACTGATATATAAATAGGAGTTTTTATGCTGGATAAACAATGTGATATTAATGACTTGGAAAAGAAGGAACCCGAAACCGGACTTCGCGAAGAATGCGGAGTGATGGGTATATATGATTTTGATGGAAACGATGTTGCGTTTTCTATTTATTATGGACTTTTTGCTCTTCAACACAGAGGGCAGGAAAGTGCGGGAATAGCAGTTAGCCAGACCGAAGGTCCAAAGGGAATTGTTAATTCCCATAAAGATATGGGATTAGTTAATGAGGTTTTTGCAGAAGAAGATGTTGAAAACCTTCATGGAAATATTGGAGTAGGACATGTCAGATATTCTACGGCAGGAGAAAGCACCCGTGAAAATGCGCAACCTCTCGTATTGAATTATGCCAAGGGTACACTAGCACTTGGACATAATGGCAACCTAATTAATGCAGATACGCTTAGACATGAACTGTCAATGACAGGAGCTATTTTTCAGACAACTATAGATTCTGAAACGATTGCATACCTTATTGCAAGAGAGAGACTTAATTCGAAGTCAGTTGAAGAAGCAGTTGTAAGGACAATGAAACATATAAAGGGTGCCTATTCGGTTGTTATGATGAGCCCCAGAAAGCTTATTGGATTTAGAGATCCTTATGGATTCCACCCACTTGTTATAGGAAAAAGAGATCATGCCTATTGTTTGGCATCGGAGACCTGCGCCCTTGATACAATAGGTGCCAAATATGTAAGAGATGTCAGACCAGGAGAAGTGGTTACAATTTCTCCTGATGGTATTTTCTCTGATACAACGAATTGTATTGATGAAAGAAAAGAAGCTAGATGCATATTTGAATATATCTACTTTGCAAGAAATGATTCATACATAGACGGAATAAGTGTCTATGATTCAAGAATCAAGGCAGGCAAGTTTTTGGCACAGGATTCTCCGGTAGATGCTGATCTTGTAGTTGGTGTTCCGGAATCAGGTAATGCTGCTGCACTAGGATATTCAATGGAATCTGGAATTCCTTTTGCTCAGGCTTTTGTAAAAAATGGTTATGTCGGAAGAACATTTATTAGGCCAAAGCAGAGCGCAAGAGAGTCTAGTGTTCAGGTTAAACTTAATGTTCTAAGAGAGGTTGTTAAAGGCAAAAGAATCATTATGATTGATGATTCAATAGTCAGAGGTACTACGTCGGATCGAATAGTAGGTATGCTTAAGGAGGCAGGAGCAACGGAAGTTCATGTCAGGATTTCTTCACCTCCATTTTTATGGCCTTGCTATTTTGGAATTGATATTCCGATTCGAGAACAACTGATTGCATATAATAGATCAATTGAAGAAATATCCAAATTGATAGGTGCCGATAGCCTAGGATATCTTAGGATCGAGAGACTTACTGAAATGGTAGATGGACTTCCAATCTGCCGAGGCTGCTTTAATGGAGATTATCCAATGGAGCCTCCGAAAAACGATATTAGAGGAAACTACGATAAATAGAGATTTTTTAAACTTAACGTAATCACCTGTTTTTTAGTTTGATAAAGGATAGAAAAAT
>JAGOLM010000012.1 GCA_017994075.1 Lachnospiraceae bacterium | reverse complement strand
GTTATCATCGTTGGCGCCGGATAAAAATGACGATCTGGTCAAACTATTGAAACGTACTTTTCATCGGATAGAGATTACAAGAGGTGGGGCGGTTGCAGTTGAATCGCTAAACAACAAGTAATAGAAAAGGCATTTATAGTTATATGATTAAGAACCATATGAAAAAAGATTTGAAAGCAATCAAAAAAATTAAAGACACAAAAAGGCATTATAATTATAGAAATCATGTCATGGCGATATTTATTGCCATCGTCATGGTTCTGTCAGTGATGTCAAATACAGCTATGGCATTTGCCAAGACAACCTCGGATATTCAAAATGATATTACCAAGATGGAAGAGGAAAAGAAGAAGAATCAAGAGGCTAAAGACAAGCTGAAAAACCAGAAAGATCAGGAACAAAGCGAGCTCAAGGATCTTCAGGGGCAAAAAAAAGACATACAGGGCAATGTTAATTCTATAAGTGGAAATATTAGTTCAGTCAGAGGTGAGATAACCAATCTGCAGAATAAGATCGCATCAAATAGTAATTCGCTTAGCACCCTTGCTCAGGAAAAAGCAGATGCGGAGATTAAGGAGGCAACTATAAAAAAAGAGCTGGCGGCTCGGATGAAAGTTGCATATGAATCAAGAGGATCAGACTCTATTATCATGATACTTATTTCAAGTTCTTCCTTTTCGGAATTTTTAAATCGTACAGAATATATGGTCCAGATCGCAAAACATGATAATAAACTTATTAGTTCTCTTGAGAAACTTAGAGCATCAATAGATGCAAAAACAGCGGAGATAAATAAAGAACAGACGGATCTGTCAGCAAATAGAGAGTCACTTAGTACCAAGCAGACAGCATTGTCAGGACTTTTGGATACTGCCAAGGATTCTCTCGATGATAAGAGCGGCGAAGTGCAAAAACAGGCAGAGGTTGTGGTTGCAATTAATGCTAATATCGAAGAATACAATAATCAGGCAAAGCAAATAGATGCCCAGCAGGCAGCAGCCCAGGGCAGTCTGGCAGATATGATCTTAGGTAATGAAGAGGCAAATGAGCCACAGCAACCGGATTCCGGAGGAGGAACATCAGGAACGGATCCAGGTAATCCTAGTAATCCGACTAATCCTGCTCCTGACCCTGGAAATACCAATTCCAGAACACCGATTCCATTCTCTTCAGTTGAGGATGCTAATAGACATGCAGGGATCAGTCCGGGAGCTTATGGATCCTATTCTTATACTGATGAAGAAGTGAAAATGCTAAGAGCGATTGTTCAGGCAGAGTCCGGCAATCAGGGATTATCAGGACAGCGGGCTGTAGCATCAGTAATAATGAACCGTGTATATTCAAAGAATACCGGCTATAAAAATATACAATCAGTAATTTTCGCTCCGGGACAATTTCAGCCTGTAGCAGCATCCATGCGAAGAACCTGGGCAGATGGAACAGTGGGAACGCCTTATGAGTTTTATTTTTCTCACGAGGATAAGATCTCTGATACTACCAAGCAGGCGGTATCGGAAGTCCTTGGTGGCCAACAATTTGTGTGCGCGCTGTTCTTTATGACACCGGGAGCTTTTTCAAAACAGGAATGGATATGGAAAAACGGCAGAAGAGTGGTAGATTACAGCCAACTGGGAGGACATGTATTTTTTAATGTACTGACGAAGAATCAGCAATTGTGATGATATTATAATATTAAAAATTGAATTTATATATACTAACAGGTATAGCCCCTTTGAGTTATTTTTTGATCTTAGCCAAGCTTATGGCAGATATAATAAAGATAGATCAAAGGGGTTTTTTATAGATGATTTTAGTTATAAATTTTATAAGAATAAAAAAATAAATGATGGTAATGTTTAAAAACCATATAACGAAAAAAGTTTCCAACACATGCTGTAAAATCAAGAATCATTTGATGCTATGGTGCAAAAAATTCACTAAAAGTAATGTTGAACAAAAAAGAAAGGAAGAAAAACACAAACAACAACAACTTGCATTAAAAAAAGTATATTTTCCTTGAAGTGCCATGAACACTGTGATATGATTTTTTAGTCGAGTTGACTAGACAATCTATTTTTTCCGGCTCGATTTGTTAAAATATTAACATAAACTAATAGGGATAGCAAAGGAGATTTATGATGGCAAAGAAAGTTGTACTGGCTGGTGCCTGCAGAACAGCAATTGGTAAGCTGGGTGGAGAACTTGGTTCTGTATCTGCTGCTGATCTTGGTTCAATCGTAATCAAAGAAGCTCTTAAGAGAGCAAATGTAAAAGAAGATGCTGTTGATGAAGTCCTTATGGGATGTGTAATCCAGGCCGGACTCGGACAGAACGTTGCGAGACAGGCATCTATCAAGGCAGGTCTTCCTGTTGAGTGTCCTGCAGTTACAATCAATGTAGTTTGCGGTTCTGGGCTTAACTGTGTCAATATGGCAGCAGATATGATCCTTGCCGGAGATGCAGATATAGTAGTAGCCGGTGGTATGGAGAGTATGTCAAACGGACCATACGTACTTGATAAGGCTCGTTTCGGATATAGAATGAACGATGGTAAGATAGTTGATGCTATGGTTCATGATGCACTTTGGGATGCATTCAATAATTACCATATGATGATCACAGCTGAGAACGTTGCTGATCAGTGGCACCTTACAAGAGAAGAACTCGATGAGTTCGCTCTTAACAGCCAGAATAAATGCGAAGCAGCTCAGAATGCTGGTAAGTTTAAAGATGAGATCGTTCCTGTTGAGATCAAGAAGAAGAAAGAGACTATAATTGTTGATACAGATGAGGGACCTCGTCATGGACAGCATATCGAAGATCTGTCAAAGCTTCGTTGCTGCTCAGGAAAAGAAGGCGGAGTCGTTACAGCAGGTAATGCATCAGGAATCAACGATGGTGCTGCTGCGATCGTCGTAATGAGTGAAGAAAAAGCAAAAGAACTCGGCGTAACACCTATGGCTACATGGGTTGCAGGAGCTCTTGGAGGAGTTGATCCTTCTATCATGGGAGTTGGTCCTGTAGCAGCAACCAATAAAGTTCTTAAAAAGACAGGACTTAAAATTGCTGACTTTGATCTCTATGAGGCTAATGAAGCATTTGCGGCTCAGTCTGTAGCAGTTGGCAAGGATCTTGGATTTGATCCTGAGAAACTGAACGTAAACGGTGGAGCTATTGCTCTTGGACATCCTGTTGGAGCATCAGGCTGCCGTATCCTGGTAACACTTCTTCATGAGATGCAGAAGAGAGATGCAAACCGCGGCCTCGCTACACTTTGTATCGGTGGTGGTATGGGTTGTGCAACGATCGTTGAAAAATATAATGGCTGATTAAGGAGGAAAAGCATGAAAGTAGCAGTTATTGGCGCTGGAACCATGGGTTCTGGCATAGCACAGGCATTTGCACAGTGTGATGCTGTTGAAAAGGTTTATCTTTGCGATATTAAAGAGGAATTCGCCGCAGGCGGAAAAGCAAAGATTCAGAAGGGCATGGATAAGAGGGTTGCAAAGGGAAAGATGGATCAGGCTGCAGAGGATACTATCCTCGGCAAGATCGCAACAGGACTTAATACTATAGCTACAGATCCTGATCTTGTAGTTGAGGCTGCTCTTGAAGTAATGGATATCAAAAAGAATTGCTTCAAGGAACTTCAGGAAAATATCGTTAAGAATCCGGATTGTATTTTCGCATCCAATACTTCATCTCTTTCAATTACAGAGATAGGCGCAGGACTTCCTAAGCCCATTATTGGAATGCATTTCTTCAATCCCGCTCCTGTAATGAAGCTGGTTGAGGTTATTCAGGGAGCTAATACACCTGATGAGACAGTTGCAAAGGTAAAAGAAATTGCAGTTGCTCTTGGCAAGACACCGGTAGAAGTCAAGGAAGCTGCCGGATTCGTAGTTAACAGAATCCTTATTCCTATGATCAACGAGGGAGTATTCGTTTACTCAGAGGGAATCGCTGATATTGAAGGAATAGATAATGCTATGAAACTTGGATGCAATCATCCTATGGGACCTCTTGAGCTCGGTGATTACATTGGACTTGATATCGTCCTGGCAATAATGGATGTTCTCTATCATGAGACCTGTGATTCTAAGTATCGTCCAGCTCCTCTTCTTCGCAAGATGGTTCGTGGCAAGAAGCTTGGTGTCAAGACAGGAATCGGTTTCTATGATTATTCAAATGGTGAGAAAGTACCTACAGATCGTAAATAGACCGAAGGATCGCAGGCGAAAACAAGCATGATAAAGTTTTCACCTGCAATCTTTAATTAATCCTATAAAACCAAAACTAGGAGGAAAAGAATCACATGGATTTCAAGTTAGATAAAAAACATGAGATGGCTCGTGCCCTTTTTCAGGAATTTGCTGAAAAAGAAGTAAAGCCTCTCGCCCAGGAAGTTGATGAGACAGAGACTTTCCCGAGACAGACAGTTGAAAAGATGCAGAAGCTGGGCTTCATGGGAATAGCTATTCCTAAGGAGTACGGCGGACAGGGATGCGATACACTTACATATGTAATGTGTGTTGAGGAACTTTCCAAGGTCTGCGGTACTACAGGCGTAATAGTTTCCGCTCATAGCTCACTTTGCTGTGATCCTATCTATCAGTTCGGTACTGAAGAGCAGAAACAGAAATTCCTCGTTCCACTTGCAAGCGGACAGAAACTCGGTGCATTCGCACTGACAGAACCAGGCGCAGGAACAGATGCTCAGGGAGCTCAGACCAAGGCTTATCTCGAAGGAGACGAATGGATACTGAACGGCTCTAAGTGCTTCATTACAAATGGTCATGAGGCAGATATCTACGTCATCATCGCAGTTACTGATGTTGATATGGATAAGAAGGGCAGACCCAAGAAGAAATTCTCAGCATTTATAGTTGAGAAGGGAACACCTGGATTCACATTTGGAACCAAGGAAAAGAAGATGGGTATTCGTGGATCAGCTACATATGAGCTGATTTTCCAGGATTGTCATATTCCCAAGGATAACCTCCTCGGAGCAAGAGGCAAGGGCTTTGCAATGGCTATGCATACACTTGATGGTGGACGTATCGGAATCGCTGCACAGGCTCTTGGCCTAGGCGAAGGTGCTATTGACAGAACAATCGAATTTGTAAAAGAGAGAAAACAGTTCGGACGTTCTATCGCACAGTTCCAGAATACACAGTTCCAGCTTGCGGATATGGATACAAGAATGGAAGCTGCAAAATTCCTCGTATATAGAGCAGCAGAAGCAAAGCAGACACAGAAGTCATATTCTCTTGAAGCAGCCAAGGCTAAGCTTTTCGCAGCAGAAGCAGCTATGGAAGTTACCACCAAGGCAGTTCAGCTTCATGGTGGCTATGGCTATACCAGAGAATATGATGTAGAGCGTATGATGCGTGATGCTAAGATCACAGAAATCTACGAAGGAACTTCAGAAGTTCAGAGAATGGTTATTTCAGGTAGCTTACTGAAATAAGATCAAAGCGTAAATTGTCTTAATATCTAAGGAGTAAAATACATGAAAATCGTTGTATGTATTAAACAGGTTCCGGATACCAAGGGTGGAGTAGTATTCAACCCGGATGGAACACTGAACCGTGCAGCAATGCTCACGATCATGAATCCGGATGACAAGGCTGGTCTCGAAGCAGCTATTCGTCTCAAGGAACAGTATGGTGGAGAAGTAACAGCAGTTACAATGGGACTTCCCAAGGCTGATGATGTCCTTCGTGAAGCAATGGCTATGGGCGCTGACAATGGCGTTCTCGTAACAGACAGAGTACTCGGTGGAGCCGATACATGGGCAACCTCAACTACAATAGCAGGTGCTCTTAGAAATCTTGATTTTGACCTTGTCATTACTGGTCGTCAGGCTATTGATGGAGATACAGCTCAGGTAGGACCTCAGATCGCTGAGCATCTTGGAATCCCCGTAATTTCTTATGCAGAAGACATCAAGGTTGATGGAGATTATGTGATCGTTAAGCGTCAGTATGATGACCGTTATCACGAGCTCAAGGCCAAGATGCCTTGTCTCATTACTGCTCTTTCAGAACTTAATGAACCTCGTTATATGACACCGGGTGGAATCTTCGATGCCTATGACAAGGAAGTAACAGTATGGGGCAGAGCTGACCTTAAGGATGTTTTGGACGAGAACCTCGGATTAAAGGGTTCACCTACCAAGATTGCCAAGGCTTCCGACAAAGTTCGTAAGGGCGCAGGCGAAAAAGTAACACTTGATCCTATGGAGTCAGTTAACTATATAATGAGCAAACTTGAAGAGAAGCATGTAATCTGATCAAATGCTTGTGAATAAAGCTCATAATATATTAAAGGAGTATAAAAAAATGGCAGTAGAAGATTATAAAGGTGTATTTACTTTCGCTGAGCAGGTTGATCACAAGATTACAGGTGTATCTTTCGAACTGATCGGCAAAGGTAAGGAACTTGCGAAGGATCTCGGCGTAGATGTAACAGCAGTTCTTATTGGATACAATGTAAAAGATCTTGCTGATTCACTTGCTGAATATGGCGCAGATCACGTCATCGTAGTAGATGATAAGGAACTTGATGTATATCGTACAGAGGCATATGCTCAGGCTCTTGCAGGCGTAATCGATGAATATAAGCCTGAGATCGTGTTAGTAGGAGCTACTCCTATCGGCCGTGATCTTGGACCTACAGTATCAGCAAGAGTAGCAACAGGACTTACAGCTGATTGTACTAAGCTTGATATCGGAGATTTCCCGCTTGAAGCAAAAGAAGGCGTAGAGCAGAAGCATAATCAGCTCCTGATGACACGTCCGGCATTTGGTGGAAATACGATCGCTACGATTGCATGCCCGGATAATCGCCCTCAGATGGCAACAGTTCGTCCTGGCGTTATGATCAAGGCAGACAGAAACAAGGGAGCCAAGGCAGATGTTATTGGATTTAACCCTGGTATCAAGGTTAATAATAAATTTGTAGAGATTCTTAACGTTGTTAAGGCAGCAAAAAACACAGCAGATATTATGGATGCCAAGATCCTTGTGTCCGGTGGTCGTGGAGTATGTTCTCCTGAGAACTTTAAGATCCTAAGTGACCTTGCAGAGGCACTTGGCGGAACAGTATCATGCTCACGTGCAGTTGTAGATTCAGGCTGGAAGCCCAAAGACCTACAGGTAGGTCAGACAGGCAAGACAGTACGTCCGGCTTTATATTTTGCAATTGGTATCAGTGGAGCTATCCAGCATGTAGCAGGAATGGAAGACAGTGATGTCATTATTGCAATCAATAAAGACGAAACAGCTCCTATTTTTGATGTTGCTGATTATGGTATTGTAGGAGATCTTAATAAGATCGTTCCTGAACTTACCAAGGCTATAAACGAATACAAAGCAGCTAAGATCTGATTTTCTTAGGATTGTAAATACATAATAGATGTGATGAAATGATTTTTAATTTCTTCACATCTATCTTTTTATAATTATATATATAAGAAAAAATTTTCGATTTTAGCCAGAGTATAGACAGAAAGCCAACCCGATTATATAAAAAAACACAATTTCTGGGACAAGTATATTATAATATTCCTTGGGCTGCGACGACCCAAATAATATAAGAAGAAGGAAATGCAATGAATATACAGGATATCGATACGGTTTCACTGTCTGATGATGAAGAAAAGATTGTTATAATCGATCAGACCTTGTTGCCGAATGAGATCAAGCTAAAAGAAATAAATAAGCTAGATGAAATGGAACAGGCAATAAAAAAACTGGAAGTAAGAGGAGCACCGGCAATTGGTGTATTTGCAGCACTTTCAGTATACGTTTTGGCCTTAGGCCGAAAAAATGATCCTAGAATTGCCGAGAACCTTATATCTGAGATCAAAGATCTAAATGCAACCCGTCCTACCGCGGTCAATCTGTCATGGGCTCTAAGCCAGATGAAACAGATCACCGTAAACTGGGCTATAGATAATAAGATAGCAGAGCCGGATGGAACGGATATAGCTATAAAACAGGAAAGTACTGTTTCTCAAAATGAGATATTGATAGGACTCCTCAAGGAAAAATCAATAGGAATCCGTGATGAGGATATTGATGTATGCAGGAGGCTCGGAGAGAACGGCCTCGAGCTGATCGAGGATGGATATGGTATATTGACCCATTGCAACGCCGGCAAGCTGGCAACAGTCCGTTATGGAACGGCAACCGCACCTATGTATCTGGCTCATGAAAAAGGATACAATATAAAAGTTTATTGTGATGAGACCAGACCTCTGTTACAGGGAGCCAGACTGACCGCATTCGAGCTGGCTGCATCAGGAATAGATACGACACTTCAATGCGACAATATGTCAGGAAGCCTCATGCGAGAGGGCAAGATCAATGCAATATTTACCGGATGTGACAGAGTGGCAGCCAATGGTGATGCAGCCAATAAAATCGGAACATCAATGGTAGCAACACTTGCTAAGAGATATAAAATTCCGTTTTATATTGTTTCACCAACATCGACGATTGATATGAATACTAAAACAGGGGAAGATATAGTGATCGAGCAGAGAAATCCGGATGAGGTTACAGAGCTATGGTATGATAAGCGAATGGCACCGGAAAATATCCATATTTATAACCCTGCCTTTGATGTGACGGACAATGACCTTATCAGCGGGATCGTAACCGAATACGGAATTGCACGCCCTCCATATACTGAGAGTCTCAGGACGATCATGGATAATAAAAAACATAAGATCTGATTAAAAAGAAGTATTGGTAATTAAAATAATGTTAGAATTAATGTAAAAGACGAAAAAAGAATTAAATAATATATAAATATAGCAAATAAATATTAGATTTAGGAGGAACACAAAATGGAGCCACCGAAACCCAATTTTCAGATAGAAGGAAATAAACTCAGTCATATCAAGCACGTGATCGGAGTAGTAAGCGGAAAAGGCGGAGTGGGAAAATCATTTGTCACATCATCACTTGCAGTTTCACTTAATAAAAAGGGACTAAAGGTAGGAATACTCGATGGAGATATTACCGGACCATCTATTCCCAAAATGTTTGGCATAAAGGGACCTGCTATGTCAGTTGAGGGAGGGACATATCCTATCCCTACGAAAAACGGGATATCTGTAATGTCTATTAATCTGGTACTTGATGACGAAGAACAGCCCGTAATATGGAGAGGACCTGTAATCGCAGGTGCTGTCAAACAGTTCTGGACAGATATAATATGGGGAGATGTAGACGTTCTTCTTGTAGATATGCCTCCGGGAACTGGAGATGTTCCACTGACAGTATTCCAGTCATTACCGTTAGATGGAATTGTAGTGGTTACATCACCTCAGGACCTGGTATCACTTATAGTTAAAAAAGCTTATAATATGGCAAAAATGATGGATATTCCTGTTTTGGGAGTAGTGGAAAACTATAGCTATATGGCATGTCCTGATTGTGGAAAAATAATGTATCCCTTTGGACAGAGCAAGATTGATGATATAGCAAAAGAACTTGGTGTAAAGATCCTTGCCAAGCTTCCGATGAATCCTGATTATGCGGCATTGGCTGACGCAGGTAAAATGGACGAGTTAGATCCTGGATTCATCGATGATGGAGTTGAGCAGATTCTGAAAACCATAGAGAAATAGATCTAATTATATTCTGACAAGCAGAGTCTATATTTAATGGTACTCATTCAAGATTTTTTTTGCTTGATAAGTATTCTAATTTTATAACAGTAATGGTTGTATTAAAAACACAGCCATTACTGCTATTTGTAGTTAAAACTATAAATAATGAATGCTATCATATAACAGTATTAAGAAGATAATGTCTAATCTATATTAAAAAATAGACTAAAATATTCACATAATAACTAAAAAGCATATGGATATGTAATCTGTATATTTACTGGTCACTTACATGCAAAATATCATTAAAATGTGCTTTTAAGCAATAGTGGCCTTAGACATTAAATAACTTCAACATTTTGTTGGAGTTATTTTTTTATGCAGACAATCAAATATACGCGCTTACATACGCTTATTATATGATGTATATAAAAAGAAAATAAACTGTTATAAAAGCAGACGGGGATAGACTTCCGGGTCTTTTTTTATGTAAATGGCAGAGATGATTATAAACTTTGTTGATTAAAAATTTAAAAGAATTTTATATTCATTTGATTTCTTAATTTTTAGTTTATTGTTTTTGGAAAATTACATGATAATATTTTTGCATCTGCAGAACGAAGCAATTTACATTTTATAAATGGAGGAATAAACAGAAAGATTTTGTATTAGGGTTTCAATAGACTCTCAAAAATAGAGTCATATTAAAGGTGAGAAAAGGTTACAGAAATTTAACAGACAGAACGTTGCTAATAGAACATAACTGATAGAACATTACAGACATACACATAACAGTCAAAATATAATAAAAAAAGAAAAAGGAGAAGCAAATGCAAGAAATAATCAAGGAATATGGAGCTGCACTGATTACAGTTATTGCAATTATCGCACTAGTTGCATTGGTAGTTTTTTTGATAGGTAATAATGATTCGAGCATCGTTGGAGGAGCATTTTCCAAATTGATCAATAACTTTTTTGGACAGGTCCAGATCAGTCCAGTTGTACCTGGAAATTAAGGTATAGTCATGAAATCAATAATCAAAGACATGGATAAGGCTAGTTTTTTTGGAGATTTGTATCCGTATATTATAGATAATGACATAACCGATGTGGACACATCGGGAAGTGAAGTGTGGCTCACAGATTGCAGAAATAATAGGTATAAAGCAGAGGATATGGCACTTTCACTGGATTTCTTGGAACAGTTTTCTCGAAGGGTGTCAAATCTTGTCAGCAAGCCATTCCACAAGATGAACCCGGTGTTAGAGGCAGAGACAGATACTCTTAGAATCACAATTGTTCATGAGGATGTGTGCCAGGGAAAGAGATGTATATGTATTCGAAAGTCTCTACCTATGGTACGTCTGACGGAATCAAATGCCATTGAAAACGGTTATGCCGGCATAGAAATAATGCAATTACTTAAAAATTGCATTAAGGCTGGGATGAATATAGTTTTTACAGGCAATCCTGGAGCCGGCAAAACAGAATGTGCCCGATTTTATTCTAATTATATTCCGGGAGATCAGAGAGTCATAACACTAGAGGATACTCCGGAATGGCACTACAAAAATATGAATCCTGATAAGGACTGTATAGAACTTACAGTTAATAAAAATATGGATTACAGTCAGGCAATCAAGACATGTATGAGACTTAACCCCAAGTGGTTGTTCCTGGCGGAGGCTAGATCAACGGAGGTTCTTAGTCTAATAGAGAGTTTCTCCACAGGAGTTAAGGGACTTACTACACTTCATACGGATGATGTGAGAAATATCCCGGATAGAATAGTCAATATGGCCTCACAGAAAAGGGACGAAGATCGTTTGCTTAACGATATTTATACATTTATTGATGCTGCTGTTTTGATCAAGAAAAGGGAAATCAGAAATAGTAATGGCAAAATAGAGATTAGGCGTTACATAGATCAGGTATGTTTCTTTTCAAGAGAAAACAGAATTAATATGATCAATATGGTGGTGGAAAACGGTAATATAATGAGCGTTGATCTGAATGATTCGGTTATTAAAAAGTTTAATGACGCCGGAATTAGAAATATACTGTCCGATCGACAGCTACCGCATAACCAGGACAAAAAAATGGTTAAAAACGAGGAAAGTAACGAAAATAAAGACGAGAATACATACAAAATTACGGATAAGAAAAGGGACGAGAATACGGTTAATAATGCAGAAAAAAATGCAGATATTGCTAATAACATGTCTATTCTTGAAAATAATATGGATCTGATTCATGGCGAGGAACTCCAGGCAGCAAGAGAAAAGGATAAGAGAGAACAAGAAGTAGGGGATTATCTCAAGTCTGTGTCAGGAGAACTGTCGAGGGAGATCGGAGAGGAGATGACATATCGTGGCAAGAGAAGCTTTATCTGAAGAACTAAAGAAATATGGCTATGTATTCTCCATCAAAAAAAATATTTTGTTATATTTTTCCGCCGGAGTGATGTCACTTATAATGGGGAAAATCTTTGCATTAAATATGGGAAACATGATCATATTAATGCTTTTTGTCGTTTTGCTTCTTCCTTTTTTTATTAGAAATAGTCTGAGAAACAAATATAACCAGAAGAGGTTTTCGGACGTTAATACATATATGGAACAGTTTCTGTATTCATTTGAGAAAAACGGCAAGATCCTGGATACATTAAAGGATGTAAAACAGCTCTTTGAAGAAGGAACGATGCATAAAAAAATTGAAATGGCTATTCATCATATTGAAAATACATTTGATGATAATGTGGAAAAGGATGCACTTGGAATCGTACAGAGGGAATATGGATTCGATGGAATGCACAGGATGCATGAATTCGCTCTTTCGGTAGAAAATGAAGGCGGAGAGTATCGAGGTTCAGCAGCTATTCTGTTGGAAGAGCGAAGATTGTGGGCTGACAGGACCTATGAATATCTGAGAGAAAAGAAAATGCAGAGGAATAAGGTGTTTATATCTATTATATCTACGCTTGTCCTTTGCTCTGCCATATATATAATGGCCGCTCGAATGAACCTGGATACGGGTGCATCTATGATAGCGCAGGTTGTTACGATAATGGTTCTCGGAATTGATCTTTTGATATTTTATAGAGCAGATAAGAGATTTTCCCAAGATGATATTATGAAAAAGACATCGGATGGGAGTTATGAAGCAGATCTGGAGAGAAAATATTCGCTAAAAACTAATACAGGTTCTGATGATATCGGCGCTAGTGATCCCAAAAATAAAAAGTTTAAATTCAAAGGGCCTTTTGCAATAATTCATGAAAAGACAGTGAGACGGATAGTTACCAGGCAGATCGAAAAGGACTTTCCTAAATGGCTTATATCTATGGCACTTCTACTTCAAAATGATAACGTGCAGGTGGCAATAGAGCGCTCAATACTGGATGCTCCGGTTATATTGAGAACTCATTTGGATAAGCTGATCAATGAGTTGAGGCTTGAACCAACCAATATAAAACCGTTTTTAAACTTTCTTTCAGAGTACACTTTGCCTGAGGTGAGAGCCTCGATGAAGGTATTATATTCTCTTTCCGAAAATGGAAATGGAGCTACATCTATAGAGATTGAGGAGATTTTAAAGAGAAATGAAAAATTGATGGATAGAGCAGCTCAACTGGAGAATCAGGATAGAATGGCCGGAATGACAGCCATGTTTATGGCGCCTCAGATAACGGGAGGATTTAAGCTTATAGTGGATCTTGGGGTAATGTTTACATTGTATTTGTCAAATATGGGGGTGTAAATGGATACGATCATCAAGGTTTTTACAGGTCTTTTTATGACTCTGTTTCTGACATTTACAGGAACCGGACTGATTGCATCATCAATCAATGCCGGAAAAGCAGAGCGATTTGCGGCTGATAGTGCTATGAGGATAGGAAACAGTAATTATTCTGATTCGGTAATAGAAAATTGTAAAAAAGATGCAGAAAAGTCAGGATATGTCATGGATGTAAAACTTCAGAAAATGGAAGGAAGCTCACGAACCGAATATGGTAGCCTGACACTGTCATATCCATATTCAATACCTATAATCGGTGTAAAAGAGACACACTTTGCTGAAGAGGATATATTATAGATTAAATAAAAGGAAAATAGTCAGAAAAAATCAAGAAGAAATAAAGTGAAGGAAATAAAGGGTAAATAATCCGAAATAATCAAGGAGAAACAAAGTGAAAGAAATCATTGAAGAATATGGAATGTCATTTTTATACAGCGTAGTGGGACTGGCAATCATGGGATATTTCGTATATGCGATCAATTCGTTTTCAATATAAAAAATAAATAATCCAGAAGCTTAAAAAGCTAAAAAATTATTAAAGTAATGATATAGAAGATAATAAAAGCTAAAAAAATTATTGAAGTAATGATACAGAAATATAGTTGAGGGAAAAATAATGAAAGAAATCATTAGTGAATATGGAGAGTTCTTAATGGCAATTGTAGGATTTTCCGTGTTTATTGGAGTGTTTTTACTATTGATGCAAGGACCATTCGGACAAACGGTTTCTGCCTGGGCAGGGAGATTTTTATGAAAGAAATAGTATCGCACTATGGCAAGGCTGTAGTGGCAGTTATTTCGGTAATTCTCGTAATTGGAATTGTTTTTGGAACGGCTGTGTGGAAAAAACCACTGATGTCTCAGGCTGGAGAAAAGGGGAGCTTGAATTATTCAGTTGATAGACTAGATTCCGGAAGAACTACATTTGTTGAAACCGGGAAAAAGCTCAATATCAAAACTGCAAAAAATATAGAAACAAGCAAAGGTTATTCGGTAAAAGAACTTTTTGACGGAGAAGGAATAGAAGATATCAGATTGATACAAATAAGCGGGGAAGATGAAACTGATCTGATGCCGATGTTATATAAAAATGGGAAAGTCACATTTGCCAAGGATGGAATATATAAGCTGAAAATATGGGCAGAATGCAGTGACGGCAGTTTTGGAACAGAATGTATGTATTTGGGAGTAGAAAATCTATGAAACAGGTGATTTTTATGTCTGTTACAGGTGCTCTTGCACTACTATCATTGGCGGCAGTGCTGACATTGTGGAGCAGAAGAGTAAGGGAAAACGATCTGAACAAGGCTGTATCTACAGCAATGGAACAAACTCTTGATAGTTTGGAAAAGGGCGTATCCTATAGGCCGGCAAATAGTGAACAAATGGAGGCAGAGTTTCTGCAACATCTTTTTCGACATGTTAATGCAGGGGATAAAAATAATATAGATAAAGATATGAAACTCGATGTAAATGTCTCGGAATGCGACCCTGACAAGGGAATAATATCGGTAAGGGTAGATGAGACATTTACATATCCGGGAGGCAAAAAAGGAAATATCACAGTTAATAGGACTGCCATTCGGGAAAAGGAAAAAGAAAAGAAGTTGATAAATGTGAATTTCAGCGGATATATAAAATTGGTATTGGAGGAAGGAGAGAAGATTGATGCTCCAAAAGATGCCAAAATATATGGGAAAAATGTGAGTTACTGGACATATCAAAATGGAAAGCGCGTAGAATTTCCGATTAAAATTATAGAAGATATGGAACTTAATCCTGTTTACTAAGATTAATGATATTTTGACCAAATAAACTGATATTGTTATACTTATATATAATACGAAGATAAATAAAAATGCATTAATTTAAAACGAGATTTTCGGATATAGATAAGGAAGAACGATATGACATATACACTTGAGGAAGCTAGACAAGCAGTAATATCTGTAGCGCTTAGACTTAAGGAGAGTGATCTCATAGTAAGAACCTATGGCAACATAAGCTGCAGAGTCAATGAAGACCAGTTTGTCATCACTCCCAGCGGAAGAGATTATGAGACATTGAAATCAGAGGATATTGTACTTATGAACATATCTGATGGATCATATGAAGGCAACATATTACCCTCCAGTGAATATTTGGTGCATAGGATCACATATAAGCTTCATCCTGGAGCTGAGTGCGTCATACACACACATCAGGCCGCTGCATCGGCACTGAGTATTCTAGGTAGGAGTTTCTCAGATCTACATCAATATATGCCTGAGAGTATGTTAGGAGATTTCTCACTTATAGGAAATATAATTCCGACCGCAGCTTATGGAGAAAACGGGAGCAAAGCACTAATGAAGGCTGTTGGCACGGAATGGGAGAAATATCCAATGTCACAATGCCTTCTGATGAAAAATCATGGAGTATTATGCTATGGATCATCAGCAGTAGAGGCTTATCATAAGGCTACCATGCTAGAGAGAATGTGTTCATGGATCTATTCCAGCCTGACAGGAATAGATGCTGACGAGCTTAGTGCTGACAAGATATATAATGTGGATTTCAGAAAAAAATTAAAGTGGTCTAAGGGCAATAGTTGGATATCACAACAGACAACGTTGTATGTTGTCAGTCCATTTGTAATCAGACAGTCCGTTTCGGGATTGGCACTTGTACCATATTTGGACGATGTGGCACAGGCTATAGGTCCAGTAGCCATGAATATGGATACAGATGTTAATCAGGTGACGCTTGGCAAAGTGCTTCAAGATATGCCCGTGGTGTTTATGAAGGGAAAGGGTGCACTCTGTATTGGGAGTGATACGGAAGAAGCGAGGGATGTGTGCCAGATCTTGGAAAAAGGATGTATGGCAGCATATCTTGCCAGAAAAGTTAAGGGTATTGACCCTCTTCCTGATCGTTTAGCCCAGGCGGAGAGAAACAATTATTTAAAGAGCTATTCAAAACGCAGAAAATGACGTTTGACATTGGTACATAAAATAAGTATTCTATGATGTGGTCATTATTGAGATGGCTGATCTTTCGTGTTGAAAGGTTAAATAAAAATTAATGCTAGACCTGAGAAACAGTGATTTCCAGGTGCTTAATCAAGAATCGAGGAATAATTTTATGAATGACAAGATAGCTCAGTATGTCCGTACAATACCGGATTTTCCTGAGAAGGGAATCATGTTTAGAGATATTACGACTCTTCTTTTAAATCCAGAAGGATTTAAAATGACTATCGATGATATGTCTGAAGCTCTTCAGGGCCTTGACTTTGACGTTATTGCAGGAACCGAATCCAGAGGCTTTATTTTTGGTACTCCACTTGCATACAATCTTCACAAGCCCTTTGCTCTTATCAGAAAAAAGGGTAAGTTGCCTTCAGAAACAGTTTCTCAGGAATATGATCTCGAATATGGCACAGCTACTATCGAGATGCATCAGGATTCTATTAAGCCTGGACAGAAAGTAGTTCTCGTGGATGATCTTATTGCTACAGGTGGAACAATTGAAGCTGCAGCACAGCTCGTTGAGAAGCTCGGTGGAGAAGTTGTTAAGATGCTTTTCGTTATGGAACTTGCAGGTCTTAAGGGTCGAGACAGACTAGATAAGTATGATGTTTATTCAGTTCTTACATATCCTGGCAAATAATTACTTATAATATAAATTATTTTTAAATATAAAAAATCTCTTTGAATACTAATTATTCAAAGAGATTTTTTTGTTACTTAGTTAGGAATGTTAATTGCCTATGCAAAGTATGGTAATGCAAACTTATATGGAAAAGGTAATACTTTACTTATTAATTAATTTCACTGCTGTTCTTCGACAATTCTCTTGATGACAGAAATCATCTCATGTGATGCAGGTGATAAAAAGTCATTATCGAGGCATATAATTCCAAGTGTTCTGTGCTGAACAGGCTCAAGTGGAAATACATCCACAGATCTTGAAATATTTTTTGTTAGAAGAGAAGGAACAATAGAAATTCCGGCTCCACATTCTACCATTGCCATACATGACTGGTCGTCGAGAATGTGACAGTTAGCACGAATGGAAAGAGCGTATTTATCCAAAAATTCTGTTATGTCTTTATCACAGCTGTCCTGCTGAATTACAAATGGCTGATCTTTTAAATCTTCGGGACTGATTACTGTAGTACCTGCAGGCATATAGTTCTTCGGAGTAACGCAACAAAGGGAGTCATCATACAGAGGTATGAATGGAAGTCCTTCTGCAACGGCATCTGATACGATTCCGAGATCGATCACACCGTTTTTTGTCCAGTTTACAGCATCGTCATAGGATCCCTGATATACTTCAACATCGATCTGAGGATATTCCTCAGCAAAAATCTTGATGATCATTGGAATCCATGCGAGACAAACGGAATTGACACAGCCGATTTTTACAGAGCCCTCGTTTAGTCCCTTCATGTTTGATACAGCCTGGAGAAGATTCTGATTAGATCGTACCACCTGTTGCAGATAAGGCAAGATCTGTTCCCCTGCGCTGGTAAGTTTGACTCCGTTTTTATTTCTTATGAACAGGGAAAAACCGATTTCGGCTTCCATAGAAGAAATGGAGTGGCTTACGGCGGAAGGAGTCAGATGAAGTAGATTTGCTGCTTTTGCAAATGAGCCCTGTTCAATGATGTTTTGAAAAATTTCGTAACTTAGTAGTGTCATATTACCTTTCTTTGAATCAAATTCATTCACAACATGAATAACTTGAACTTTACGTACGGCTGTCATGATCATATAATATGTCTAGACAGTCAAATGTTGAGTAATCTTTTTTCTTTTTCCCGGCAGCCGAAAGGCTGCCTTTTCCTTTATTTAAATACTATTTTTCATTATACTATAAGAAAATAGGCAGGTCAAAGCTCAAATTCTTTATTTTTAAAAAAATGCAACTAATAGGTGAAAAAAATTCCACTTGTTTTTAGCACCGATTTATAATACTAGCATATTTCAAATTTTTTTCAACTATTGGACGGCATTGAGTACAATATTGCAAGTACAATGTCATGGGATGGGGAAAATATATGATTCCAAGAGAAAACTTATATCTGATAAATAATTATGCTGATTTCTTTTGTATGAAGGGACAATGCCCTCATACATGCTGTAAAAACTGGATAATTGCCATTGACGAAGATACAGAGGCAACTATTAGAAACCGTATTAAATCAGCAAATCTCAAGCACAAAATCATTCTCAAGTTATCTATGCATCATGAAAATAGCGGAATCCTTTCTATCAGGAAGGTTATTGGTACATGTCCTTATTACACCCGAGATGGTCTGTGCGGACATGAAAAGCATGGGGATAATGAACTTATGCCGCTTATTTGCCGTATGTATCCTAGAAGGGTGGTTCAGGTCGGCACTTCCAGAGTTGAAGTGACGATGGAATTATCCTGCTTTTCAGCTGCATTATGGTTTTTGAAAAATAAAGATACACCAAAACTGGTGCCAGCAATTGATTATGATTGTAAAGAAGGCAAAACAGATAACGATGAAAAGTCGGATATAACAGACAATCTAGATGTTCTATGGAAGAAAAAAAACGATGCACCATCATATCTTATATTCCTAGATGAGCTTAGGAAAAAAGCCATTGAAGAACTGATGGATACAATCCGAATAGAAGACCTTCTTTTTACGATGAAGGATCAGTATGAGAGGATATGTCTGATACAGAATGAGCTTATGCGTAACACCATTGATGGTGAGGTTGATCCCGAATTATTGAATCTTTTTACTTGTGATATAGACAAAGCATATATAAAAGACAAGGTAGATACTGAAGATATTATATACAAAGCAGATAGCACAGAAAATGCAGAAGATACAGAAAATGCAGATAACACACATATAAAAGAAAATTTTTTACAGCTTCCGATTCCAATTACAGTATTGAACAGAGTAATATATGAATGTTTTGATCCAAATAGCCAGAAGAAAAAGAACTTGGTTTTATATCAGCTGCTAAGGGGATACGATCGTCTCTTTGGTAAGGATAGTCCGAATACCGCTGAGCAGAATTTTTTTAAATTCTATAAAAAAATGCTAAGTGAAGAGGGAGCATTAAAAGTCGATACATCTGTATACAAGAGATATATGTCATATTGCCTAATGGAGGAGATACCTGAAGCTTATGAGGATTATTATCTAGTTGGCAAGTATCTTTTCTCGATATTTTATACAGAATTATGGATGCTTTTTGATGTGGTTTCGAGATTTGATGAACCTACAAAACGATTACTTATGAATGAGGCATCTGATCATAAAAATACTGATTATTTAGAGGCGGATATTCTCTCGGCATTTGAACGAGCATTTAGACATTCTCCAACTATCAAGAAGAATATACTGTCAATTATCAGAGAAGATCTAATATCTCAGAGAAAAAATAAATTTCGATAAATTTCAGAAAAATTAGCACCAAAACTACTTGATTTTCATTTTATGTCGATTTTAAAGCAAATAGGAAAAACTAAATCCTGATTATTAGTACACTTTTCGCAAAACGTCTCAAAAACAAAGATGTTTTTTGGTAATTTTTACAAAGACTATATTTAAATGAAAGGTGTTATAATATATCTTGCGAGGAAAGGACTCAAAAAATGAAAAGGTATAAAATTGGAGATTATTTAATGCACGAAAGTGCAGGAGTTTGTCAGGTGAAGGAAATTTCAGAACTGGCACTCAGCGGAAAAGGATCAGAAAAAGAATACTATGAGCTTGCTCCTGTTTATCAGGTGGGCGGACAAGTGATCACTCCTGTTGAGGATAAAAATGGTCGTCTTCGTGATATCAAATCAGGAGATGAGATGCAGAAAATTCTCGATACCGTAGATGAAATAGACACTATTGATGAGATGAACAATCGTGTCTTTCAGGAGAGAGTGAAGTCTGCTATGTCTGATTTTGAACCGCGCGCATTAGCTGGTGTTGTAAAGACAGTATATCTTCGCAATAAGAGACGTATTGCCAGTGGTAAGAAGGCTATGTCTCAGGATGAACGCGTTCTTCAGATTGCGGGAAAGAAACTCTTTGATGAGATGGCCTTTGCTATGGAAGAGGGTCAGGACACGATTGCCCAGAACTTTTTTACGTGTCTTGATGATGGCATGAAATAATTTCTAATCGAATATAATAGATAAAAGATTCAGCACACCGATTTGGCGTGCTGTTTTTTTGAAATCATTTTAGACTATAGAGATTAGAATCTAATATGGCTAAGACTCATGGTCAATTCATGCTGGCATGAGAATTGCATACAGCTATAAAATCATATATTATTGAGTAAGACCTTAAATTGATAATTAAAATAAGAGATATAAAACACCAGATATAAATTATAAAACATAAAAAATAGAGCTCACAACATGAAATAAAAACGGAAACGAGAACGCAATGGAAATGATATTACCGGAAATGAGCGTTGATAAAAAATTAAAGCGCGATATGTCTGTAATTGCTGGAAATTATGAATATTATTATGCTGCCGGGATATTTAGTAAGAGATATGCGGCGGAATCGGGATTTCCGGAGGAAATTGGAGATATAAAACCGAAGGAATTAATGACGATCACAAGAGAATCTTTGGCAAGACTCGGTTATGTTACATCCGTAGATGAAAAATCCGAGGATGCAAATTACCTCTTTTACCTGATGGGCAGATATGAACCTGATGATCTGTATGATGAAAAAATGCCGATACTTTTTAACAGAGGCAGAGAGAAGGGTTAGAGATGACAGAAAAACAGTTCAGGAAAGTCTCTGACTCCATAAGGAGTAGAAAGTATGGGGAACTAATGGTCAATTTAATCAATAAACTGATCACATTCCTGGTATTTGCATCGTATCCGGCACTTATTCTTTATATTTATTACTACAATAGAGGAGATGTTCTAAAGTGCATTATTGTACCTGCGATTTCATTCGCAGCCGTAACAATGTTTAGGAATATATTTAATGCAAAGAGACCCTATGAGATATATGATTTTGAACCTGTTATAAAAAAAGATACTTCAGCCCATAGTTTCCCATCGAGACATGTGTTCTCCGCATTTATGATAGCAATGACCTATTTCGTTGTGGATCCTAGGACTTCGATAGATATTTTTGTAATGGCGGCAATACTCGGAGGACTTCGAGTGGTTGGTGGAGTTCACTTTATAAAGGACGTGGTTTCCGGGGCGATAATTGGGATTCTGGCAGGATTTATAGGATATTTTATTATTTTTTAAACCGAGGTCAAAAATGCAATTAAAAAAAGAAAAAAAGAAAAAAATCATTACACCTGTTATCAAGAAGCTGCTTGTTTTCTTGATAGGACTATTTGGAACTCTTCTGGCACTATTCGTCGGGGGATATGTTATGTTTATCTCTCCAGTGATGCATCTGTTTAGAGAATGGAGAAGCGATACACTTACGACAATTGGGATATTCAGGTGCGTGATCTCTGTGCTATTGGCATCTACAGCCGGTGGTGGGATATGGTGTTTTTTTGACATTATCGCTGGTCTTTTCAGAGAACGAGAAGATTACTAGATTAAAATAAAAATTGAAATAGAAATTGAAATTGAAATAGAAATTGAAATAAAAAATGAGATAAACAAAAACAAGAAATAGAACCAGAAGAAAAACCAGAATTAAAATCAAAACCAAAAAGCATCGGATGATGATTCCATATTTATATATATGGAATACTATCAAACCGGTGCTTTTCAATTTAAACATCTAAAACATAAATATGATTAATTACTCAGGCTATAGTTAGGAGCTTCCTTGGTGATATGAATATCATGAGGATGGCTTTCCTTGAGAGCAGCACTGGAAATCTTGACAAATTTTGATTTATCATGAAGATCAGTAACTGTAGGACAGCCGCAATATCCCATACCTGAACGGATGCCACCCTTTAACTGAAAAACAGTATCTTCAAGGGCACCCTTATAAGCTACACGGCCTTCTACACCCTCTGGAACTAGCTTTTCGTGGCCTTCTTGAAAATAGCGATCTTTTGAGCCATTCTTCATAGCAGAAATGGAACCCATTCCGCGATATACCTTGTATTTTCTACCTTGATATAATTCTACCTCGCCGGTAGCTTCATCACATCCTGCAAACATACTACCCATCATACATACATTTGCGCCTGCTGCGAGAGCCTTGACCATGTCTCCGGAGAACTTGAGACCGCCATCAGCAATGATTGGAACGCCATATTTTTTGGCAGTAGCATATGCATCCATTATGGCGGTTACCTGAGGCACACCAATTCCGGCAACAACACGAGTGGTGCATATAGAACCAGGTCCGATTCCAATCTTAACTGCATCAGCGCCAGATTTGATCAGGGCTTCGGTAGCTTCACCGGTTGCTACATTTCCGGCAACAATCTGAAGATCAGGATAAGCATCTTTGATCTTTGAAATGGCATTTAATACATTCTTTGAATGACCATGTGCTGAATCCACAACAATAGCATCCACATGAGCATTATACAGAGCTTCGACACGATCCATCATATTAGAAGTGATGCCTACACCGGCTCCACATACGAGACGTCCCTGAGAATCCTTGGCAGAGGCAGGATACTGAATTTGTTTTTCAATATCTTTGATGGTGATCAGCCCTTTCAGATGAAATTCATCATCAACTATAGGGAGCTTCTCAACCTTGGCCTTGGCCAAGATCTTTTTAGCTTCGTCAAGAGTTATTCCTACAGGAGCTGTGATCAGATTCTTTGAGGTCATACATTCTTTGATCTTTTGATCAAAATTCTCTTCGAACTTTAGATCACGATTTGTAATGATACCTACCAATTTACCATCTTCAGTTATAGGAACGCCGGATATCCTGAATTTTGCCATCAGGTTATCAGCATCCTGAAGAGTGTTATCAGGAGATAAATAAAAAGGATCAGTGATGACGCCGTTTTCCGATCTTTTGACCTTGTCGACTTCATCTGCCTGAGCCTCGATAGACATGTTTTTATGAATGATTCCGATACCACCTTGTCTCGCCATTGCGATAGCCATGCGGTGTTCGGTTACAGTATCCATAGCTGCTGACATCATAGGGATGTTTAGCTTGATGGACTTCGTGAGCATGGTCGAGAGATCGATCATGTCAGGAGTAACTTCAGAATACTGCGGCACTAGAAGCACATCATCAAAAGTGATTCCTTCACCGATAATTGTTGCCATTACAAACCTCGCTTTCTTAACAAATAAACTGCAATAAGACAGATGTGCCGGCCCCTTCATGATTTTTAACATAAAAATCAAACATAACATTGTTTCTTATTTCATAGATACATTTCATTAAATGAAACAATGCCAAATGGCACAATCTTGACTTGAAAATTTTATGCGATTCTAACAAATAAAAGAGGGTGTGTCAATGAAATTCCCGATTTAAAAAGAGTTTTTAAAAAATACAGAAAATTATACCAAATAATGAAATAAAACGAGGCTAGATGTAGTTAATTTTATGGACCAAACGTCATATATTATTAAATTACAAATCGTCACACTATTTGATCGTTTATGTATATAAAGTGTGATAAAATATAATATAAATTATAAAAATAAATGGAGGCAACATGCACTTTCGACCTTGTATCGATATTCATAATGGAAAAGTAAAGCAGATAGTAGGCGCATCCCTTAGGGACAAAGGCAATGAAACGACAGACAATTTTGTTTCGAACAGGCCCAGCGAATACTATGCAGATCTGTATAAAAAGAATAACCTCGAAAATGCCCATGTTATTATATTGAATTCCGGGGATAGTGAGTATTATCAGGCTTCTGGTATCGCAGCCAAAAGTGCACTTGGAGAATATCCAGGGCATATGATGGTTGGAGGCGGGATAACCGCAGAAAATGCTGCAGAGTATTTGGATGCAGGCGCCAATGCTGTTATAGTTACTTCATATGTCTTTAAAAATGGACATATAGATGAAAAAAATCTAAATAAGATTCTGCTGGAGATCGGACCTGAGCATCTGGTTTTGGATCTCACCTGTCGTTATAGACTACAATCGGAGACAGATAAAAATAATAACAAGGATCTTTCGGGATATTATGTGGTTACTGATCGCTGGCAGAAATTTTCGAATGAAATGGTTAGACCGGATATGTTACAACAGTTATCCTCTTCTTGCAGGGAATTCCTGATACATGGGGCTGACTCAGAGGGAATGAAGCTGGGGATAGAAAAAAATCTCTGTGCTATGTTGGGTGATTACCTGTTGGATGATAAATATAGTGAAAAGAATCCAATCACATATGCCGGTGGTATATCTTCTATAGAAGATATTGAATTATTGAATCGACTATCAGGAGGCAGACTTGATTTTACCATAGGCAGTGCCCTGGATATTTTCGGAGGTCACATATCATTTAAAGATATTGCTTATAAATACAGGTAGATTAAATATCGGATATGGATCGTTATTTGTTGTTTTACGTATTACAGTTTAGCTAAATTTATTTTACGAAGGACGAGGTGACAGCTATGAAATTTACCAAGATGCATGGATGCGGCAATGACTATATTGTTGTAGACTCGATGAGGGAAGGCTATGAACATGAGAGTGAACTGGCCAAAATGGTATGTACCAGATGCTTTGGCATAGGGGCTGATGGAATGATCTTTGTTAAAAAATCAGGGGATGCAGATTTTTTGATGGATGTATATAAGTCAAACGGTTCCATAGGCGAGATGTGCGGAAACAGTGTGAGATGTCTAGGAAAGTATGTATACGATAATCATCTTACCAATAAAACGGATATTACGGTTTCTACGCCTACAGGAATAAGATTTCTAAAACTATTCCCCGGAAAATTCGGAATGATCGAAAAGGTAAAGGTTGATATGGGATCACCTGATTTCACAGCTTCAAAGGTTCCTGTTATTTTCCCGAAAAATAAATTAATTGATGAACCTCTTGAGATAAATGGGATCATATATCATGCAACATGTTTATCTCTTGGCAATCCCCACTGCATTGTATTTATGGAAAAGAATATCAATAGACTGAACATTGAAAAAATAGGTTCTGACTTTGAAAAACACCCTTCATTTCCCAAGGGAACAAATGTTGAATTTGTTCATATCATAGACAGGGAGCATATGTTTGTCAGAACATGGGAGAGAGGGATCGGAGAGACTATGGCGTGTAGCACTGGAGCCTGTGCCGCTGTTGCAGCAGCGGTAAGCCTTAATCTGACAGAAAACGCTGTAGAGGCGGGATTCAGTGGCGGAAAAGTGCGTATATCCTATGATGACAGTGAAAATAAGCTCTTTATGATGGGCCCTGTGGAAATGGTTTTTAAAGGCGATATAGATATAAGCCCGGATGAAGTATCAGAAAATGATGTAAAGATATATAAGATTTAGAAAAAAGCATAATGGATGTTGAAAAAACAGATAACGAGGCATCATTATTATAAAATATAGCAAGGTTCGTATCCCTTGCTATATTTTAGTTTTTCTTTTATAATTAATTATTAATTTTGTCAATAATACTTAGAAAGCGCCGTAATTTGGGAGATCAGAAGTTTAATAATGAAATAAATAACGTCAAAACGAAATTTCCTAACGATGACGATCATAGAGGTGTCATTCCTACAGAGAATTTTCAGGATCCCGATGTGATATTCGAGAGACTGATAGCTAGAGTCCGCGCTTATCACCCTAATACAGATATTAAAATGATTGAAAAAGCGTATCATTTTGCTGCTGAAGCCCACAAGGATCAAAAGAGAAAATCGGGAGAACCGTACATCATTCATCCGCTATGTACAGGACTGATACTGGCAGATCTGGAATTGGATAAAGAGACGATAATTGCTGGAATCCTGCATGATGTGGTTGAGGATACAGATGTTACTCTTGAAGATATAGAGAGAGAATTTTCACCGGAGGTAGCTCTTCTGGTAGATGGAGTTACAAAACTTGGACAATTAGCCTACGATGTTGATAAGGTAGATGTTCAGGCTGAGAATCTGCGTAAGATGTTCCTGGCTATGGCTAAGGATATAAGAGTGATCATAATAAAGCTCGCGGATCGTCTCCATAATATGAGGACTCTGGAATATATGCGTCCGGAGAAACAGAAGGAAAAGTCTCGTGAAGTAATAGAGATATATGCGCCTATAGCAGAAAGGCTGGGTATTTCAAAGGTCAAAACAGAGCTGGATGATCTGGCACTGCATTATCTGGAGCCGGAAGCCTATGAAAGCCTGGTAGGACAGGTCAAGGAACGAAAAAACGAACGTAATGATTATGTTGGCGACCTGATACAGGAGGTCGAAAAAGCCATTCATGATGCGGGAATAGAGGCATCAGTTGAAGGACGTGTCAAGCATTATTTCAGCATATATAAAAAAATGGTGAGCCAGCATAAGGATATAGATCAGATATATGACCTATTTGCGATCAGGATAATTGTTGATTCCATCAAGGACTGTTATGCCGCCCTTGGCGTTATGCATGAGAAATATACACCTATTCCAGGGCGTTTCAAGGATTATATCGCTATGCCCAAGCCGAATATGTACCAGTCACTCCATACAACATTGATAGGACCTACCGGTGTTCCATTTGAAGTACAGATCCGTACATATGAGATGCATAGGACGAGTGAGTATGGTATCGCTGCTCATTGGAAATACAAGGAAAGCGGCGAGGGCGCTACTATTAATAATGAAGAGGAAAAGCTGTCATGGCTCCGACAGATTTTGGAGTGGCAGCAGGATACCTCTGATAATAAAGAGTTTATGAGTCTGGTCAAGAGTGACCTGGATCTTTTTAGTGATTCTGTATTTTGTTTTACCCCGTCAGGGGATGTCAAGAATCTGCCCAAGGGATCTACAGTAATTGATTTCGCCTACAGTATTCACTCCGCAGTTGGAAACCGAATGGTAGGAGCCAAGGTCAATGGACGTTTGGTGCCTATAGATTATGTGGTGAAAAATGGTGACAGAATAGATGTTATGACCTCACAGAATTCACGAGGTCCGGGTACCGATTGGCTCAAGATTGTAAAATCTACACAGGCAAAAAATAAGATCAATCAGTGGTTTAGACAGGAGAGAAAGGAAGAAAATATCCAAAAAGGCAAGGATTTGATAATGTCAAATGCTAAGTCCAAGGGTATACAGTTCCCTAATATAAACCGTCTTGAATATCAGGCTGTCATAATGCGTAGGTATGGGTTCCATGATTGGGAATCTGTTCTGGCTACGGTTGGACACGGAGGACTTAAGGAAGGTCTTGTAGTCAATAGGATGTATGATGCCTATAAAAAGGATCATCCTATTGTAAAGACTGATGAGGAAGTACTGGCAGAGGTAGGTAGCCATGATAATGATAAGAAACAGGATGTAAATAAACAACATATACTTCATTCTAAAAATGGTGTAATTATCAGTGGAGTTACTGATCTTCCAGTTCATTTTTCAAAGTGCTGCAGTCCTGTTCCGGGAGATGAGATCTGCGGATTTATTACCAGAGGAAGAGGAGTTACCATCCACAGGACCGATTGTGTCAACGTTATGAATATTCCGGAATCGGAGAAAAAACGTATCGTAGAAGCAGTGTGGGAAGAGGATGTATTAAACGACAATAAAAGCGGAGAGTTCGAAACTACTATCAGAATCTTTGCAGAGGATAGGACGGGACTCCTTGTCGATATATCAAAATTATTTACCGAAAGGGAGATCGACATCAGGGCTCTTAATACAAATCGTGGCAAAAATGGAATTGTTACAATTGTTGTATCCTTTTCTGTCAAGGACAAGGCGGCACTTAGTGACCTGATCCGTCGCCTCAAGGTCATCGACAATATTGATGATGTTAGGAGAGCATGATAATGGCCGA
>JAGOLM010000112.1 GCA_017994075.1 Lachnospiraceae bacterium | reverse complement strand
CTAATCTGCCTCCGAACAATACATTTTTCTCGCCTTTTGCAAGTTCCTTATATGATTCCATAAGCTTTGCATTTTTTTCATCATTAACCGGATAATAGGGGTCATCTCCCTTTTTCCATTCTGAGCTGAATTCTCTGCTTATAACTGTTTTAGGAAGATCATTGCCTTCCTCATCTTTTCCAAACTCAAACCATTTATGCTCGATTATTCTGGTCCATGGTGTTTCTCTGTCTGTGTAGTTGACCGCTGCATTTCCCTGGAAATTAGGCTTATCTATCACTTCATTTTCAAATCTAACAGAACGATATTCTAGATTTCCGAGCCTATATTCAAAGTATTCATCGATAGGTCCCGTAAATACTATTTTGTGAGCTATTTTTTCATACTCGGATCTTTCCTTCAAGTAGTCCACATTGAGTCTTACTTCTATTCCATCTAACAGGTTTTCCACCAATTTGGTATATCCGCCAATGGGAATCCCCTGATATAGTGCATCGAAGTAATTGTTATCAAATGTCAGTCTGACCGGAAGTCTCTTTATTATAAAAGAAGGAAGGTCTGTACAGGATCTGCCCCACTGTTTCTCAGTGTAACCCTTGATAAGCTTCTCATATATATCACGTCCGACCAGTGAAATGGCCTGTTCTTCCAGGTTCTCCGGCTCGCCATTGATCTCTTTTCTCTGCTCTTCGATCTTACTCTCAGCTTCCTCCGGAGTTACGACTCCCCACATTTTATTAAATGTATACATGTTAAAAGGGAGTGAATATAACTCTCCATTGTAATTGGCTACCGGTGAATTGGTAAATCTGTTAAATACTGCGAACTGATTAACATAATCCCATACTTCTCTTGAGTTAGTGTGGAAAATATGAGCACCGTATTTATGAACATTTATCCCTTCAACTTTTTCTGTATATATATTACCGGCTATATTTGGTCGTCTGTCTATGACCAAAACAGTTTTTCCATCTTTTTTTGCCAGATTGGCAAATGTTGCCCCATACAGTCCTGAGCCAATCACTAAATAATCGTACATGTCCTTTTTATATGCCTTTCATTCTGTTAAGCGCAGAAAATACTGCACGTATTGATGCCTTTGTAATATTTCCACTGACACCTACACCATGTGTGGTATTGCCTGTCCTGTTGTCCTTGATCTGAATATATGCTGCCGCTTTGGCATGAGAACCCGAACTAAGCGCGTGCTCTGTATAATCCTCAATTGCATAGTCAAGTTCCGGAACTGTCTGTTTTATAGCTAGCTTAACCGCATCTACAGGTCCGTTACCATCAGCCTCTGTAGTTATCGTCTCGCCATTATAGTTAAACTTGAGGATGATATGTGTATTATCTTCTTCTGTTTCAGCGATCTTGACTTCTATGAATTCAAACGGAGATTTGGTATCAAGGTATTCACTTCTGAAAGCTCTCATGATAGTCTCCGGTTTTACTTCTCCTCCATCCCTTTCGGAAATGTTCTGTATAACGTCTGCAAATTCTCTCTGCATACTCTTCGGGAACTTGTATCCATAGACCTGATCCATTATGAATGCAACTCCGCCCTTTCCGGACTGAGAGTTGATACGTACAACCGGTTCATAGGCTCTTCCAATATCTGCAGGATCAATGGGTAAGTATGGGATCTGCCACACTGAAGTGCCTAGCTCCTGCATTGCCTGCTTACCTTTATTTATTGCATCCTGATGAGAACCGGAGAATGCTGTAAATACCAGCTTACCTGCGTATGGATGTCTAGGATCCACCTCCATCTTGGTACATCTCTCGAATACATCAATTATTTCATTAATGTCCTCAAGGTTTAACTGTGGATCTATACCCTGAGAAAACATATTATAAGCAACATTGATAATATCGATATTTCCTGTTCTCTCACCGTTACCCAGAAGAGTGCCCTCTACCCTTTCGGCTCCCGCCAAAAGTGCCAGTTCTGTGCACGCTATACCTGTTCCTCTGTCATTATGAGGATGAACAGATATTATCACATTTTTTCTATCTTCGAGATGTCGACTGACCCATTCGACTTGATCAGCATAGACATTTGGTGTATTCATCTCAACAGTAGCCGGAAGATTGATTATTACCGGAATAGATTCTCCAGGCTCATTTCCCCAGTTCACCACAGAATCTTTAGGAACCTTTGTCGCATGATCCCATTCTTTTATTACTGCATTACATATTTCAGTGGCATATTCAGGTTCTGTTCCAGTAAAGCTCTCCGGAGAATATTCCAGCTGGATATTACCATCAAAATCTTTCAAATGATTTTTAACCATTCTGGCGCCATCTACGGCAATCTGCGTTATTTCATCTTTGTCCTTATGAAATACCACATCCCTCTGAAGAACGGATGTGGAATTATATACATGAACTATTACATTTTTTATTCCCTTGATGGACTCAAATGTTCTGTCTAAGAGTTCTTCTCTGCATTGAGTCAATACCTGAACCTTGACATCATCCGGGATCTTTCCCTCATCAACCAGTTTTCTAAGGAAGTCAAACTCTATCTGGGAAGCTGCCGGGAATCCAATCTCTATTTCCTTGAATCCAAGCTTGATCAGAAGCTCGAACATCTCCATCTTCTCATCCACATTCATAGGTTCAGCCAGTGCCTGATTGCCGTCTCGCAGATCTACACTGACCCAGACCGGAGCCTTTTCTATTTCTTTATCAGGCCACTTTCTATCCGGATAATTAATCACCGGATTCTTCCGATATTTCTGACAGTTCATGATAGCAACCTCTTTCCTTTTTATTTTCTTTTTCCTTTTTCTTTTATTGCTCGCCGAAGCCGTTTTCCACCAGGGCGCATACCTCTAAGAGAGCGTTGTCCTCGTCTTCGCCTTCACAGATGAATTCTATTTCGTCTCCGAAACGTACACATGCTCCCAATATTGATAATATACTTTTGCAGTTTGCTTCCCCGCCATCCTTATAATTAAATAAAACATGACAAGAATACTTGACTGCACAATCACACAGAACTCCCGCAGGTCTGAGATGAAGCCCTGTCGGGTTTAAGATTTTAACTTTTTTTCTAACCATAATATTTGTTATTTAATCTCTTATTCTTTTAT
>JAGOLM010000111.1 GCA_017994075.1 Lachnospiraceae bacterium | reverse complement strand
TATACATACTCATCACATCCTGCAAGGTTTTTTGAAGAAAAACACTGTTTTCCTTGCATTAAGTATAGCATAAAACACCTAGAAATTCAGCATTTATAGGGATTTGATGGTTGTTGAGCATGCATTAAGTAATTCAGTAAAGGAATAAATATTTTAAAAATTATAAAAACCAGGGTAAGTATTATTATCACAAATAAGAATGTATGCGATACTTCAACAAATTTTACATAGTCTCTTGCTTCTTTCTCATAAGTGCAAACGATTGAATCCATTTTTACTAGGAATGCCGATTCATGTAAAAGTATTTTATTTATATGTTCATCTATTATAGTTTCATCAGTACCTGATGCGTTCATATCCACTAGGAAAAGCTTTACTTCTTCTTTTAAACTTATATAAGTAGGCTCTAACTCAAGAAACATTTGATTAATACTACTTGAATCATTCTTGAAAAGAGGTTCCTCTTTATTTAAATCTAAAAGTTCAGAATGAGATTTTTCCAACAAATCGAGACTTTCTATTAGATCTTTTTTATAAATTTCATCATCTAAAATAGTCTGATCAAGCTGAATTAAAGATATATCCTTAACGATTTTTTGGCTTAACATCCTTTGTCTGCCTGCAATATTTACAACGTAGGATGTGTTTTCCTCCTGTACGATTTGATAGTGTACAATAAACTGCTTTAAAATAAATACCGACAATAATATAACAGCAGAAATCTTTCCATAACAAATATCCTTATCATTGCCTGTGTAACATTGCTTCTACCATTTGATATATTTTTCACCTTATCTTTCAATTGCTTTGAAGTTCTGATCATATCATTATCTCCACGTACTTCATAATTTCATCCCTGAGACCCATTTTTTCAGCATATGTCAGCAGAACATTTATTTTTTTTTCTGAACTACTCATATATTCTTTCATCGCCGTCTGATATACTTGTATCTCCACTTCACCACGACCTTCAACCATATCACAGATTGCTCTTTCTTTATCATAGGTTTTCAACAAATTCCCATAGTTTGATTCTACATCACAAATCCCCATTTGATACAATTCATCATCATATGTGTGAATAATTAATCCCTTTTCCTTGAGTCTAAATGTATTATAACCTTTAGGAACACTCACATGAATCTTCGAATACTCTCGATCTGTTAAACCATGTAAATATAGCGCTGTATCCATGTCGAAAATCAAGATTGGATTACTTTTTTGAATTACATATAATTCATCTATCCATGTCTCATCAGAAACATAAATTCCTTGAGCTGCCCGCTCAAATTTGTTTTCTTTTACATATTTTGATAAATAGGTTTTAGATATGCCAGCATCAACAACCTCAGATGTAAATAAATAGCCATTGTTCTTCTCAGTCATCTTATCTAACTGCTCAGTTTTCGTCATTGATACATCCCTCCGTTGTTTACCTTTGTGTGTATTATAAATCATTTTCGCACAAAAGTAAACCGCGCATTTACTGACTACCATCAAAAATTATTCCCTCACTTACACCTATATTTTACCCCATTTTAATATTCTCTATCCACTATAAAAATCCCACAAATCAAGATTTATTCTCGATTTGTGGCTTCAACTATTTTTAAAGGTTTTCCAGTAAAACAACTAATGCAATGATACCATATTTATCTTCCACTAGCTCTATTTATCGTTTCTCTATGTATGCTTTCGATACCTGATAATATTCCATTTTTAATCAGAATCCCAAGGTTTACTGGCGTATAGTCACATACGTTTGCAGCAATATTAAGGTGTTTGCATCCATCAGAATACTTCTCCATATTGCTATGATCATGTCCATGAATATTAAGGCACCAGGAAAGACCATATACCGGTTCATGTGAAAGCAAGATCTTGTCTGCTATAAATAATGGTCCTGAATAGATTTCATCGAAAAGTCCTATGTAATCTGACCTTCGATCATGATTGCCCAAAAGCAGGACCTTATGTTTGCTTTTAAGTCGATCTATATAAACCGGATTACCTACGTCCCCAAGACAGATAAATGTATCACCAGGTTTCACTATATTATTTATCTGTTCAACCTGTTGCTCAGGAAGAATCCACTTTGGATCCATCAATTTGCAATCAGCATCATCAAAATGCGTATCAGACAGGAGATATACAGATCCTCCATCTGACCATGGTTTGAATATATCATATAATGTCGGTATCATAATCTACCTCTTCCTTTCTTTTCATTCCTTTTGTAGTAACTATCCTCAAAAGCAATATAAATGCCACAAATCGAGATTTTCTCATCTTGTGGCACTTACGTCACTTTATCATAATTTTTCCATTCAAAGTTGCAAATACTTCCTGCTTCTTTTCTGCAGTACACTCCGCATAGATATCCATCGTCGTTGTGATATCCGAATGTCCCATAACCGACTGAATCACCTTCAGATTGGACTCATTCTCGCAAAGTCTGGTACAAAAAGTATGTCTTAAATGATGAGCAGAAAAATGTGGGAGCAAAAGCGCTTCTCTATCTTCTTTCTTTGCTGCTTCCTCTTCTCCCTTGTTATAGTCCTCATAGATTCTCTTGATTGCACGATTCACAGATTCCGGCGTATAAACATTGCCTTCTCCTGTAGAAAATACAAAATTACTAAATCCATCAATCTCATTGGTTCCAAATCCTAGCACCTTCTGAATCTGATACTCTTCAAGAAATGCATCATACACTTCGTCAATCATAGGAATTGTTCTCTCGCCAGCTTCCGTCTTTGGTGTTGAAATATGAACCACAGAACCATTATCTGGCTCCGGTCTATAAGTCAATGTTTTGCAAACTTTGATGATTCTCTTTTCAAAATCGAGATCGTTCCAGCAAAGACCTAGACATTCACCAATACGCATCCCCGTTCCCAAGAGGATCGTAATTACCGGCTCCCATCCATGAAATTGATAATTTTCACAAAGATGATTCATAAAAGCTTTCTGTTGAGGCGCTGTAAGAGCATGACGCTTTCTCCTAAATGCAGATGAGTTTTTCTTAATCTCTGCCATGACTCCATCGGAAGGATTCTTCCTGATGATATCATCACGTACTGCAAGTTCGAACATAGGATGCAACTGTGTATGAACATTAT
>JAGOLM010000047.1 GCA_017994075.1 Lachnospiraceae bacterium | reverse complement strand
GACGTAGAACTATAAGCTATGCTAAAAATAAACGGCTGTCCACTTGAAGATAGTCTCAACATATTTTATAATAATTTTTTGCGTGATTTTTCGTGCATAAGATTCTAAAGAATCAGTAATTAATTATAGATCCGTTTATGAATCCGGATTTAATGTAACATAAGAAAGGTCGATTAATACCAATGCAGTACGGCGTAAATGAACTTAGAAAAATGTACCTGGACTTTTTTGAAAGCAAGGGACATCTTGCAATGAAGAGTTTTTCTCTGGTACCACATAATGATAACAGCCTTCTCCTTATAAATGCTGGAATGGCACCTCTCAAGCCTTATTTTACAGGTCAGGAGATCCCACCGAGGAGAAGAGTGACCACTTGTCAGAAGTGCGTCAGAACAGGCGATATTGAAAATGTAGGTAAGACCGAGAGACATCTTACTTTTTTTGAGATGCTTGGTAACTTCTCATTTGGAGATTATTTTAAAACAGAGGCAATACACTGGTCATGGGAGTTTCTTACAACAGTTCTGAGATTAGATCCTGAGAGATTATATCCTACGATCTATACCGATGATGATGAGGCATTCAAGATCTGGAACGAAGAGATCGGAGTTCCCGGTGATAAGATCATGAGGATCGGAAGAGATGCCGATGGATCAAGTGATAATTTCTGGGAACATGGCGCTGGTCCTTGCGGCCCTTGTACAGAGATATATTATGATCGTGGAGCAAAGTACGGAACTGGCCCCGATGATGTAATGGGTGGCGAAGGCGACCGTTTCATGGAGATCTGGAACAATGTATTTACACAGTTCGAAGGCGATGGTCACGGTGGATACACTGAATTATCTCAGAAAAATATTGATACCGGAATGGGTCTGGAGAGACTGGCTCTTGTAATGCAGGATGTAGAGTCTGTATTTGACGTTGATACTATGGTCGCAATCAGAAATAAGATCTGTGACATGTCAGGTAAGACTTACAAGTCCAATGAAGATAGTGATGTATCTATCCGTTTGATCACAGATCATATCAGAAGTGCCACATTCATGATATCTGACGGGATTCTTCCTACCAATGAGGGAAGAGGCTATGTGCTTCGCCGTCTTATCAGAAGAGCTGCACGTCATGGAAGAATGCTTGGAATTGATGGTAAGTTTATGTATAAACTTGCCGAGACAGTTATTGATTGTTCCAAGAACGGATATCCTGAGCTTGAGGACAAGAAAAGCTTTATTACAAAGGTTCTGTCAGAAGAGGAAGATCGTTTTAACAAGACTATTGATCAGGGACTTCAGATCTTGTCTGAATATGAAGCAGATATGAGGAAGCAAGGAACAACGGTTCTCTCAGGTGAGAATACGTTTAAACTTTATGATACTTATGGTTTCCCTGTGGATCTTACAGCAGAGATTCTGGAAGAAAAGGGATTTTCCTATGATGAGGAAGGTTTCAAGAATTGTATGGAGGAGCAGAGAAATAAGGCTCGTTCTGCACGTAAAGAAACTAATTATATGGGAACAGATTCTTCTGTATATCAGGGAATCGATCTTTCTATTAAAAAATCAGAATTTACAGGATATGACAGACTTGTAGATGAGTCTGAGATACTTGTTATGACAACAGAGGAAGAAATCGTTCAGGGACTGACAGATGGTGAAAAGGGAACGGTGATCACAGCTTCCACACCTTTCTATGGAACTATGGGCGGACAGGTCGGAGATATCGGTGTTATCAGATCTGCCAAGGGTGAGTTCAAAGTATTAGAGACCATTCATCTTCAGGGCGGAAAAGTAGGTCATGTAGGTGAGATGATCAATGGAAGTCTCGCAGTAGGAGATAAGGTCACACTTTCTGTTGATTCAAACAGAAGAGGACTTATTGCATCAAACCATAGTGCCACACATCTTCTACAGGCTGCACTTAGAAGAGTTTTGGGCGATCATGTCCAGCAGCAGGGCTCTTATGTAGACGAGAACAGACTTAGATTCGACTTTACTCATTTTGCAGCTATGACATCAGAAGAGATTTCTGAGGTTGAGAAGATAGTTAATGATGAGATCAGTGCCAAGCTTGATGTTATCACAGATGTCATGTCACTTGATGAAGCTAAAAAATCAGGAGCTATGGCTCTCTTCGGAGAAAAATATGGTGATACCGTTCGTGTAGTTAAGATGGGAGATTTCTCAACTGAACTTTGCGGTGGTACACATGTACAAAATACAGGGGATATCAAGGCTCTTAAGATTAAGTCAGAGTCAGGTATATCTGCCGGTGTCAGACGTATAGAGGCTATTACAAGTGATGCACTGTTTGAATATTACAGAGAATGTGAGACAGCTCTTCATAGTGCATCAGAGGCTCTTAAGACTACACCTGATGAATTACTTAATAAAATTGAATCTCTTAATAAGGATATCAAGGAGCTTCGCTCTGAAAACGAATCTCTAAAAGACAAGGCAGCTAAGGAATCTGTTGGAGATGTCATGTCTCAGATCGAGGATGTTAAGGGAACCAGGTTTCTAGGAGTTGAGATCCCTGATACAGATATGAATGAGCTTAGAAACCTTGGAGATTCTCTTAAGGATAAGATCGGATCTGGAGTAGTAGTCTTGGTATCAGCTCATGAGGACAAGGTCAGCCTTATCGTTATGGCAACAGATGATGCCATAAAAAAGGGTGCACATGCCGGTAACATTATTAAGGCTTCTGCAGTACTTGTAGGTGGTGGCGGCGGCGGACGTCCCAATATGGCTCAGGCAGGTGGTAAGAATCCTGCTGGAATCAAAGACGCCATCTCAAAGGCTAAAGAAACATTAAGTGAACAGCTTGGCTGATTACTGATTTTTAGTAATAGATCAGACATATGTGATCAAAAAAGTATTTGACTGACGAGTTATTTGTGCTATACTACTCTTTGTGCAATGAAATGAGAAACTGAATCGGCACAATACGCAACCGGAGGGAGGTTTGGTTAGAATATATGGCAACTGTTATAGTTAAAGAGAATGAATCTCTGGACAGTGCGTTACGCAGATTCAAAAGAAGCTGTGCTAAAGCAGGTATTCAGCAGGAGATCCGTAAGAGAGAGCACTATGAAAAGCCCTCTGTTAAGAGAAAGAAAAAATCTGAAGCCGCTCGTAAGCGCAAGTTCAAATAATTGAAAAGTTTAATTTTAAGTCCTCTGCAGAAATGCAGAGGACTTTTTTATGACTATAGTGTAATATATGAAATAGGTTTAGATTGTGGATATTAAAGTATTACTACTGAAATTTTGCACAAGAAAGGGGTCTTTGACATGATTAAAAAATTTGCTTCAAATCTAAGGAAATCAGCGTTTATAATGATTTTACTTTTCACGATGTTTATTACCACGGGATGTGGCAAACTAAGTGAGAGAAAGTTCGATATGGCACTTCGTGGAACAGGTATGAAGTCAGTTGTACAAACTACCGAGAAAGAGGGAATCTATCCCGGAATTAAGTTTTGGAAATATGCTGGTAGCAGCACTAAGAATAAATTGCAACTTCAATATATAGTTTTTAAATCAGAAAAAGATGCAGAAACATTTGCAGACAGCCAGAAACAGTATATAAGCACCAATATTGGCGGAGGAAGCGATAATAATGGGTATTATACTGCTGAGGCTCAGAATTTCTTTTACTATATTGGGAGAGTGAAAGATAAGGTAATAATCGGAGATAGTCCATCAGACCAGAAGGATCTGTTGATCTCAGTTCTTAAAAAAATGCCTGATGTTCCTATAGATTAAAATATGAGAGATAAAATATAGAAATTAATATAAGAAATTAATATAAGAATTTAACATAGGAAATTTACATAGAAGGGAAAAAGACATCATGCCAAGTTGGTTAAGAGACGCAGTATTTTATGAGATTTACCCTCAGTCATTTAAGGATACAAATGGGGATGGGATTGGAGATATCAACGGAATAACAGAGAGCTTGGATTATATTAAGGAATTAGGATGCAATGCACTTTGGATCAATCCCTGCTTCGATTCGCCATTCAGAGATGCCGGATATGATGTCAGAGACTATGAGAAAGTAGCACCGAGATATGGAACCAATGATGACCTTGTCAATCTGTTTAATAAGGCACATGAAATGGGTGTCAGGGTTTTAATTGACCTTGTCCCTGGACATACGTCAGAAGAACATGAATGGTTCAAGAAAAGTAAAAGTGCCGAAAAGACCGATTACGATGACAGATATATATGGACGACATCCTGGTTCGAGGGCGCAGATGGATTCAAGTATATTTCGGGAGAGTCGGATAGAGATGGCTGTTATGTGATCAATTTTTTTAAATCACAGCCGGCACTTAATTATGGATTTGGAAAAATAACTTCGCATTGGCAGAAAACGGCCAATGATCCTGAATCACTCAGAACTCGTGATGCCATGAAAAATGTCATGCGATTTTGGCTGGACAAGGGATGTGATGGATTCAGAGTCGATATGGCTGATTCATTGGTTAAAAATGACGATGAAGAGAAATCTTTTACCCAGTCTATATGGCGTGATGTAAGGGAAATGTTGGACAGAGATTATCCGGAAGCAGCCATGGTTTCCGAATGGGGTAATGCCAGACTCTCAATAAATGCTGGATTCCATATGGATTTTACACTTAATGATAATGAAACAGGTTATAGCCATCTGCTAAGAGATTATATCAATCACGGCGACTATGTGGCAACGGCCGTGACTCAGGGAATAGGAGCTGTTTTAAAAACAGATAAGACAATTATCAGGAAAAATTCTAATGGCAACATGATGGATTTCCTGACGGATTATGAGAAGAGACTGGCAGATGTTTATGGAAGAGGATATGTCTCACTGATCACAGGAAACCATGACACGCCTAGGATCAATGCTATGCTTTCAGACAGAGAGAGAAAACTTGCTTTCGCATTTATACTCACTCTTCCGGGGGTTCCGTTTATCTATTATGGTGATGAAATAGGGATGAAATATAGATTCCTTCCGTCAAAAGAGGGAGGATACACTAGAACCGGTTCTCGTACTCCTATGCAATGGAATAGTGGCAAAAATCTTGGATTCTCAGAATCTGATCCTTCAATGTTGTATCTTCCTGTAGAAGAAGAACAGGATGCTCCGACTGTAGAGAGTCAAAAGGCGGACAAGAATTCACTTTTTAATACAGTAAAAAACATTCTGAAGGTAAGACATTCTAGAACAGATTTGCAGGCTGACGGCTCATTTGAGGTATTAAAGGCCGAAGAGGGAAAACCATATATTATTTTTAGAAGAGACAATATGATAATAGGAATGAATCCATCGGGCGAAGAGTTGAATGGCAACATTATGGCAGAAGACATTGACGGACAGACAGCCAAGGATCCTCTTGGGCTCAAGGCAATATATACGATAGGTGAAGCGAGCTATGAAAATGGTAGTCTGATATTAGGACCTCAGTCATTTGTAATACTTGGATAAGCATTTGATGTTATGCTGATAGTGCTATGAAAATTAAATTTTATTTGCGACTATTCATTAAGGGTGGTACAATCTACTTTGCATTTTTATGCTAAAATCAGCATTTTGCATATTGATCAAAGTGGGTCGTACCACATTACTATTATTAATATAAAATGAAATTATACAGATATATGTCGCGCGGAAAATCGGAGGAATTTGTTTGAAGTCATCTATAATCAGAAAAGAAATCGAGAAGAGAAGAACATTTGCTATAATATCTCACCCGGATGCGGGCAAGACCACGCTTACAGAGAAGTTCCTTCTATATGGCGGACAGATCAATGAGGCCGGTTCAGTCAAGGGCAAGGCTACCGCAAAGCATGCAGTGTCAGATTGGATGGAAATCGAGAAGCAGAGAGGTATCTCAGTTACATCATCCGTGCTTCAGTTTCAATATGGCGGAATGTGCATAAATCTATTGGATACACCTGGACATCAGGACTTCTCAGAGGATACATATCGTACACTCATGGCAGCTGATTCAGCAGTAATGGTTATTGATGGAGCCAAGGGCGTAGAGCCACAGACCAGAAAGCTTTTTAAGGTCTGTGTCATGAGACATATCCCTATATTTACGTTTGTCAACAAAATGGACAGAGATGCAATGGATACATTTGAACTTATGGATGATATTGAAAAAGAGCTAGGCATCGCCACATGTCCTGTAAACTGGCCTATTGGTTCCGGAAAAGAATTCAGAGGAGTATATGACAGAAAATCAAATGATGTTCTTCTTTTTTCTGATACAAAAAAGGGCACCAAGGAGGGTATAGAAGAGGATATAAGCATCAAAGATCCTTCTATCAACGATAAACTGTCTGACAAGGAAATAAGCACTCTGAAGGAAGAGATCGAACTATTGGACGGAGCATCAATGGCTCTTGATATGGATTTGGTTTCCAGAGGTAAGCAGACTCCTGTATTTTTTGGATCGGCACTTACCAATTTTGGCGTAGAGACGTTCCTTAAGCACTTTTTGAAAATGACATCTGCTCCACTTCCTAGACATAGTGATGTCGGAGAAATAGATCCGTTTTCAGATGATTTTTCTGCGTTCGTATTTAAGATTCAGGCCAATATGAACAAGGCCCATAGGGACAGGATCGCATTTATGAGGATATGTTCAGGACATTTTGAGGCAGGTATGGATGCGTTTCATGTTCAGGGCGGCAAGGTAGTGAGGCTGTCACAGCCACAGACAATTATGGCTGATTCGAGAAAAATGGTTGAAGAGGCCTATGCCGGTGATATTATCGGTATATTTGATTCGGGAATCTATTCTATTGGAGACACATTGACCACAGAAAAGAATCCGTTCAAGTTTGACGGAATCCCGACATTTGCTCCCGAACACTTCGCGAGGATCAGACAGATCGACACCATGAAGAGAAAGCAGTTTACCAAGGGAATCATGCAAATAGCGCAGGAAGGTGCCATTCAGATTTTCCAGGAGTATAACACCGGACTCGAGGAAGTGATCGTAGGAGTTGTAGGCGTGCTTCAGTTTGATGTACTTAAATTCAGACTGGAAAGCGAATATAATGTAGAGATACTTATGGAGAACCTCCCATATGAGTATATAAGATGGGTAGACAATGAAGATGTAGACATGGATAGTCTAAATGGTACATCTGATATGAAAAAAGTTAAGGATATGAAGGATAGACCACTGCTTCTCTTTGTTAATGAGTGGAGCATCAGAATGACAGTAGAGAGAAACAAAGGCCTTATATTAACAGAATTCGGAAAAGCATAAAGTTAAAATAATAAATAGCTAATAAATTAAAAAGCTCAAAGGCAATCTATAACCTCTTTACGGGATAACACCGGTAAAGAGGTTTTTTATAAAAAGAAAAATTTGTAAGGATTTTACAAATAGATAAGATAACAGTATAGAAATTTTATAAATAGATCATATATAATTAATATTAAATTAATAAAAGCCGTTCATATATAAACAAAGCTTTAGAATATAAAATAATTGTTTATAATCGATAACCGCTTTTTGTGATAAAGTAAGTTCTGTGATTAATATAAAAAACAAAAAACGAAAACTTGTTCTTATTTTATTGACAACTCATAACCAATGTATTAGTATAGTTTACAGAGATACGAACGCTAGTTCGACAGGAGGATGAAATGGCAACGACAAAGACAGATAATTCTAATGATAGATTGAAGGCACTGGATGCTGCGATTGCACAAATAGAGAAACAGTATGGACGTGGCTCTGTAATGAAGCTTGGAGATAGTTCCAATCAGATGCAGGTGGAAACAGTTCCAACCGGATCTATCGGTCTTGACATTGCTCTTGGTCAGGGTGGATTGCCTAGGGGCAGAGTTATAGAGATATATGGTCCTGAATCAAGTGGTAAGACAACTGTAGCACTTCACTGCGTAGCTGAAATACAGAAGCGTGGCGGAATTGCTGGATTTATTGATGCTGAGCATGCTCTTGATCCTGTTTATGCCAAGAATATAGGCGTTGACATTGATAATTTATATATTTCACAGCCGGACAGCGGAGAACAGGCTCTTGAGATTACAGAGATGATGGTTCGTTCCGGAGCTGTTGATATAGTGATCGTGGATTCTGTTGCGGCACTTGTTCCCAAGGCGGAAATCGATGGAGATATGGGTGATTCACATGTAGGTCTTCAGGCTCGACTTATGTCACAGGCTCTTAGAAAGCTTACCGGAGTTATATCTAAAACAAAGTGTATAGTAATCTTTATCAACCAGCTTCGTGAGAAGGTTGGAGTTATGTTTGGTAATCCTGAGACAACAACAGGTGGTAGAGCGCTTAAGTTCTATTCATCTGTCAGACTTGATGTCAGACGTATAGAGTCATTGAAACAGAATGGGGAGATTATTGGTAACCGAACCAGAGTAAAGGTAGTCAAAAATAAGATTGCTCCACCATTTAAAGATGCCGAGTTCGATATAATGTTCGGTAAAGGCATATCAAGGGAAGGCGATATCCTTGATATAGCAGCAGACATTGATATTATTAATAAGTCCGGAGCTTGGTATGCATACAATGGAGAAAAAATCGGACAGGGCAGGGAAAATGCTAAACTGTATCTTCAGAATAATCCGGATATATGTCAGGAAATAGAAAATCAGATCAGAGAAAGATATGACCTTGATGGTGCGGTTAATGACAATACACCTGCTAAAAAGACAGCCAAGGATAAGCCGGACTCATCAGATACTAAAAAAACAGATGCGGAAGCATAATTTAAAAAGTGAAATAGTATGATAGTAACAGAAGTACAAACTGTATACAGATCAAAAAAGAAAGTCAAAATCTGTCTCGATAACGGGACAGATTTTGTTCTATACAAGAATGAAGCGTATAGATATGGGCTAAAACAGGATACTGAGTTATCAGAGGAAGATTATGATAAGATCTTTAAGGAGATATTTATCCCGAGAGCCAGATCAAGAGCTATGCATCTATTGGTAGACCAGGATAGAAGTGTATTTGAACTCAGAAAGAAATTAAAGGATTCTGGCTATCCTGAAGAGGCGGTAGATGAGGCGATCATATATGTGAATAAGTATCATTATTTAGATGATGAGAGACTGGCATTAAACTATGTAAGGCTCAACCAAAAGGTTAAAAGTGAAGTGATTCTCAGAATGAACCTTAAAAAAAAGGGAATAGCAGATGATATCATAGATAAAGCTATAGAATCCGAACTCACATTGGCACCAGATGATATGATAATCAGACTGTTGGAAAAGAGACATTATGACAGAGAAAATGCCGGTGAAAAAGAAAAAGCCAAGCAATATCGATTCTTGATGGGTAAGGGATTTAAAAGCAGCGATATAACAAAATATTTATAAACATTATTGTAGACAATACACATCATAATCTGCATAAAAATGTTACAAAAATCATGGATTATATATTCGTTTTATGATAAACATAAACCAAACTGGTAATGGGATTTCTTGACTTTACATATATCAAAAGGTAAAATAAATTTATTGTAAGTCGATGTATAATAATTTTAATGTTACATTATTAAAAATTAAAAGAAGAGACGAAACAATGTGACACATATAGAACAATGATAATTGAATAAGGAGGTGCTCCTGTGCTTACAGCAATAATAATTTCTGTAGTTGTAACGCTTGTAGTTGCCGTCCCCATAACATTAGTACTCGCCAATTTGCAAAACAAGAAGATTGCCGAAAGAAAAATAGGGGGCGCGGAAGAAAAGTCAAGAGAAATAATTGACAAGGCTGTTAAAGAAGCCGAGTCAAAGAAAAGAGAGGCTCTGCTCGAAGCGAAGGAAGAGAACTTGAGGATCAAGAATGAGCTCGATAAAGAGATCAATGAGAGAAGATCCGAAGTTTCCAAAAACGAGAGAAGAGTACAGCAAAAGGAAGAAGCGCTCGATCGTAAGATTGATGCCGCAGAACACAGAGATAAAAGCTTAAATCGCCGTGAGGATGATTTAAAAAAGCATGAAGCTGAGGTTGAGCAATTAAATCAGCAAAGAGTACAGGAACTCGACAGGATATCAGGACTGACAACAGATCAGGCTAAGAAACTTCTCTTGGATGCAATTGAGGCAGATGTCAAGACAGATGCAGCTAAACTTATTAAAGAGTCAGTAGCTGCAGCTAAGGAAGATGC
>JAGOLM010000046.1:1454-10177 GCA_017994075.1 Lachnospiraceae bacterium | reverse complement strand
CTATAACAGAATATACCATTTTTCTCTTCTCATGCTTAAAGCTGCCCTCACTGTTCATGATAGTAGCTCCATGGTGGCTATTTGAATATATTGCCTGACATATTTCATCTGCATTATCCGTTACTATGAGAAGTGTCTGCTTCATATATGTTCTATATACTATATGTAATATCTGCGTTGATACAAACTGGAATATTATAGAATAGAGCGCATTATCAAATCCAAACAGCAGGCCTGCTGTGAAGAGTACACCTATATTCATAAACAGAACTATGTTAAAGGCATCTATTCCCTTCCTCTCGGAGAGGAAAATAGCAATGAAGTCAGTTCCTCCACTGGTAGCATCAGCCTTTAAAGCCAGTCCAATGGCAGATCCATTCAGCACACCTCCGAATACACTTAGGAGAAGTAAATCATTAGTAATAGGCGGCCATGGGATTATATCCGTTATGACGGCACTTATCAGAATCATCTCAAGCGATCTCGCTGTGAACTTTTTGCCTATAAACTTGAATCCTATGTATACAGGAACTGCATTGAGAAGGATGTTTATAGGTGTATATGGTACACTTATCCCACCAAATTTCATAAATATCTGCTGTATCAGGACAGATAATCCGGCTACTCCGCCAGGGAACAGTCCGCCACCTTTGGCAAACATCTTCGTATTAACTCCAAATAAGATTCCTGCCGGGATAACAGCCAGTATCCGGATCATGTCATGTTTAACTGTTTCTTTCATTACCAATTCCATTTCATTTATACTTATTTTTTGTTGCTAAAAATGCAACATACTGATTCTAACGCAATTTTTTCACATATACAACATGAAAGACGGAAAATCTCCGTCTTTCTAATCATGTACATATTGCGATTTTATCATCTTTATTCCACATGAAGTATCTTACACTGTTCTTCTCCATTATAGAGATCCAGTCCGAAATTGTTTTTTACAAACGATAAACATTCCTCTCTTTTCATACTAGCATATAGCTGAGTAGGAATCTCTTCGGTTTTTCCGCCATCAGGCTCACAGGTTGTCGTGTATCCGAATGTAGCAAATACCATCCACATACGACCTTCGTCTTTTACGTATATGGTGTTTATCTTATCAACATTAACAGCCTTACCCAATCTGGTTATAAACCAATTCGACATTAGTATCCCCTTTCATGTTTTCCTGTATTACATATCTTAACTGACAATATACATCTTATCCATTGATATTTGTATATTGTTTACTTATTTCTCTTACCGGTTATCTCCCCGTTCATATAATGTTTCCTGCAAAGAGACACATAGGACTCATTACCGCCCATCATTACCTGTTCTCCGTCTCGAACGATTTTACCATCAGACACTCTAGCATTGAAATGCGCTCTGTGCCCGCACCAGCAAACCGTAGGAACCTCTTCTATCTTATCTGCTATTTCCATCAATCTCTTGGAACCTTCGAATAGATGACCAGTAAAATCAGTACGAAGTCCATAACATATTATAGGTATATTAAATACATCTACTATTTCTGCCAGCTTATCCACATCTGAAGCTGATAGAAAATTAGATTCATCAATTATAATACAATCATAATTTTCCCAACTACCGTCTTTTTCCAAAAACCAATTTTTCTCGGCAGTTTTTAGAAAGTTCTCCACTGTTTCACAAGCTGATGATAAGTCGATTCGTGACTTAATAACCATCTCCCCATCTCTGTTATCTACTTCCGGTTTTAAAAGAAGTGCATTCTGGCCCTTTTCCATGTAATTGTATCTGACCATAAGTGCATTTGCTGTTTTGGAGCTGCCCATTGCTCCGTATCTGAAGTATAGCTTTGCCATTTGCTCACCCTTCTCTGTGCGTGATCTGTTATTAATATTTTCTTTGTTTTATTGGTTATCGTTATGTTTATAGTTTTAGTTTTAGTTTTAGTTTTAGTTTTAGTTTTAGTTTTAGTTTTACTATTTTACTTTATTTTTTCAGTTTTTCAATATCTCATCAATGATTTCATACATTTCCTGCATGTTTTCATAAGGATGAATATAAAAATTAGAATTGCCATTAAGCATAGCAGATAATTGTGTCATGCTATTTTTGTAAAAGATATGACATAAAATTCCTCTGCTCTCGGCATATCCAAGTTCATAGCCTACTCCAAGGGATGTATGCGTGCATTCCGCAATAACAATATCGCTTTCTCTCAGCCAGTTTGTATCCTGAATGTATATCTCCTGATCCTTATCTCTCGATCTCTCTGTTACATTAAGTGCAACATTGCCGATGTGCTCTGTGAGAACTATATCTGTTTTCTGGATATACCTTATTACCTCTGCATATACTTCGGCATCCTGCCTGCCGCCTCGAATAGCTCCAGCAAAATATACTTTCTTATTCATATACCTTGATCCTTATTTTTTGAAAGTTTTCTTGTACTATTTTAAATTACTCAGATAATCTTTTGTAAAACTTATTGCCTACTCAAAAAATTCCTTTGTGATCTTTATCATATCTTCTATATCCTTTGTTCCGGCTGTTTCAAATGGTGAATGCATAGCCAGCTGGGGGAGTCCTATATCTGCTGTTGCAATAGGTACCTGATTGTTGGAGATATTTCCTAGTGTGGATCCTCCCGGAATATCTGATCTGTTTGTAAATGCCTGAACATTGCATCCTGCTTTTTCACATAGATTTCTAAAAAAAGCAGCCGAATATCCATCTGTGCAATATTTCTGATTGCCTGAAAATTTAAGCACTACACCCTTATCTATAATAGGTCTATTGACAGGATCTGCTTTGCTGGCGTAGTTAGGATGAACCGCATGAGCATTGTCTGCAGATATCATAAAACCATTTGCCAGATCTATATGATAGCTCTCCGAATCTCTGCCAAGAACAGTATATACTCTCTCCAGTGTATCCCTTAGAAATGTTGAAGCAGCGCCCTGTCTGGTAGAGCTCCCAACCTCTTCATTATCAAATACTACATACATAGAAAGCCTTTTTTTCTTATTGCCTTCCAAAAATCCCTTAAGGGTAGTATAGGCACACTGCAGATCATCCAATCTCGGTGCTGAGATAAATTCTCCCTCGTCGCCCCATATTATTCCCCTTTCGTGATTATATACGAAAAGGTCATATCCCATAACGTTTTCCTGTTTTTCGCCTATCAGTTCTGCTGCCTTGGCGATGATACTCTTCTTGTTCTTATTGTTCTCGTCAGCCAGCCCATATAGAGGAAGCAGTTCTTCCTGAGGATTGATCTTCTTTTTATCATTAGCATCTCTATCCATATGAATGGCAAGAGATGGTATCATTAGCATATCCTTATCAAAATCTACGAAGTTCTTAACAAGTTTACTGCCATTTTTTGTATATATCCTTCCAGCTACAGAAAGTGGTCTGTCAAACCATGGATACATAAGCATTCCACCGTACTTCTCCACATTAAGGACTATATATCCCTTGCCCTGTTCCATCTCCGGATTTTCCTTTAATTTAAAATATGGTGAGTCACAGTGACTGGCGACGATATGGATTCCTTGGAATTCTTCAGGCACCGTAAATGCAATGATTGCAGAGTCATTACGTATCGTAAAATAGCTCTTTCCCGGAACTATATCCCATCGTTCTGCTTCTGACAATTCTACAAATTTTTCGCCTAAGAGCATTTCCTTAATATTTAGCACAGCCTGAAAACTTACAGGACTTTTCCCAATAAATCTTAATAATTCTTCACTTTCGTTCATCTGATTTCTCCTTGAGTTTTTATTATAGTGCATTATATCTTGTTAGAAAAGAAAAAAGGGCCTCGAAATAATGATAATATCATCCTTTCGAGATCCTTTGTATCAAAATTTAATATCTTCTCTAACCCATAAAATAAAATAAAGATCAAAGCATAAATGAAACATGATCTATTTTGCCCTGCTTGGATGACATGTAAAGTATATGATCTGTCGTTTTTCTCCTAGCTTATCCATGAGATCAAGTCCTGATTCAACCTTTTCCTTGTCCAGTCCTGCAAACGGATCATCCATTATTACGGTTGGCTGTTCTTTGTCATACATCGCATCGATAAGAGCTAATCTTACTGAAAGCGCTGCCATATCCTGATAACCTTCGCTTAAATATTCGCTCTCTACTGTTTTACCATTAGATCTGAACCTAATGTTTAGATCAAGATCCAGCTCAAATGTTCCCTTTTGGGGCGCATTGCTTATATTCGGGTATATAAGGGACATGTAATGTTCCATTCCCTTTTGCAGTGGTTCCATATATCTAGCCATAAACTTATCTCTGGCTTCCTGTAGATAATTTTTGGCCTTTGATAATATCTCTACCCTGTAAGAAAGTAATTTTTCCTTTTCCTCCAGGACTTCCGTTCTGTCTTTTTCTTCCTGTCGATTTATGAGTTTCTCAGATGTATCACTCAGAGTCTCCTTATCCTTTTGAAGATAATTCATATTCTCGGTGAGGCTTTCATCTATTTTGAAGGCTCTGTTCTGAAGTTCGTCAATATCAGTCTCTGCTTCCTTACCATCATTAGGAAGTTCCTCTGTAAGCTTCTTCATCTCCTCTGATAGAAGAGCCGCATTCTTTTCAAGAGTCTCTACTCGTTCTTTATTGGACTTGATAATAGATATCCTGCCTGCATAATCATCTCTGGTATAATTGGAATTCTTTTCATCAAATGGATAGGAATCCAAGAATCTGATAACGTTATTTTCCGTTCCCTGGATCCTGTTCTGCAACAGTCCCAGATCGCCCTGGAGCTTTCTCCTTGAAACTTCCCTTTCCCTATCGGAAAAAAGCTGTTTCAAGAGCCTCTGTTCACTCATCTCATGAAACAGATCCATACCATAATTATCCGCATAGTCATGAAGTGCAGTATATAGAGCCAACTGTTTCTCTGAGAGTTCTTCAAGGGCCTCAGAATTCTTATTCATCAGATCCCCGTCCAGCTTCTCCAAATGTTCCAGTCTGTCTAGTTTTCTTTGAACTTCTGCTATCCTATCCATGAGACCAACTTTATTCTGAGTCATGTATAGATTCAAGAAATCTTCAATACCTCTTCTTACGGTATCTTTTTCTTCTTCAAGTTCTGTCAGTCTCTCACTTATTTCATTTTCTTCTATGTCCATTCGAAGAGCTCGTCCCTTCTTTTTACTGAACTCTCCAAATATACGAAGAATGTCAATAACCAGCATAAACCCTGCTGCTCCTGCTGCGCTGGCACCAATTAAATGACCCTCATTACCCTTGATAACAAACATAAATACACCGGCAGCTGCCAAGAGAAGGAGGATCATGATTACAAAGAAATAGCCTGCGCCTCTTTCCTTTTCTTCCTCTCTCTTTTTGATCCTGATCCTCTCCGTATTTAGCTTTTCTCTGTTTTTATCAAGTGCATCTTCCTCGCCTTCCAAGGCGTGGATCTGTCCCTCTTTTTTCAGTATCTCCGTAATCGCTTCATGAGTAGGACGTCCCTTTATAAAGAATTCCTTCAGGTTCTTAAGTTCTTTCTCATCATCAGTAGTCAGTCTGGATGATTCTCTTTTCATCCTAAGTTCTTTTAATCGATCTGCCTGATTCTGCCATCTATTTAGTTCATCAACGTCAGGAATGCCTGAAATAAAGAGTTTTTCCAGCCTTGCTGCCTCTTCGTCTTCGATACTTTCACGTTCCTTGGCATTCAGACTTCTCTTATCTACAGAAAGAGTCTGAATATCATTTTCTATTTCAGAAATAGTATCACCTTCGGGAATTCCCTTAGAGAAAAAAGCATCCAGCTCCTCAATTGTTTTTAATGTCTTTTCGTACTGCTCTTTCTTCTCTTTAAGTGCTCCTAGTGTCTGGGCAGATTTACCCTGTTCAGAGATTTCTTTTTGCAGTTTTTCTTTGTCCTTTTTAAGCGCTTCAATAGTCTGGATCCTATCATCCATTATCTCTTTTTGCAACGTATATGCAGCTTCAAGCGACGGAATATCTTCCGCATTCTTCTTGCCATCTCGGATCCTCTCCCTTATCTCTATCAGCTTGCCGGGATTAATCCTACCGCTTCTCATGTATATTTTCCTGGTGTCTTCGATCCTCTCACCAGCTGCCTCAAATACATCGATGTCATCCTTGGTCTCCGAGAGATTTCCAACCTTGGTATTGATCCTGTCCGTTATTCCGGTTTCCATTGATGACTGGGCTATAAATATACTTTTTTCGAAAGATTCCCTGTCAACTCCAAACAGTTCCTCTCCAATAGGATCTTTGAAATCATCACATTCCCTGCCTGTTTCAAGATTGATGAGTTTAAGGGTATCTTCCTTATCAGTTCTCCCAAATTCTCTCTCTATCCTATATCCTTTTTTATCTGTATAGAATTCCAGGCTTCCACCAAATACGCCACCATCCCATGGCATGTAATGACGTCTCTCAGTAAGAGCCTTTCTCCTATTGGGTGAATATTCAAGACCATAAAACATTGATTTCAAAAATATTGAAAATGTTGTCTTTCCCCATCCGTTTTCTTCAAGGATTATATTAAATCCATCTTTAAATTCATATTTAAAGTCCTTGATTCTTCCAAATCCAGCTATATAGCATTTGCTAATTCTCATTCAAAAATATCCTCTCCCAGAATTGCTCTTATGCCCACTTCAACGATGTCATTCTTGATTTCTTCCGGAAGCTCTTCATCCTCCAAGAGCCTGACGAATTCCCCTTTCAAGGAACGATCGTTTTTGAAACTGTCATAATCTATATAAACAGAAGTCTCATCCGTAACCTTGAGAAAATAGAATCTATCACGATAAGTCTGTCTTACTCTTCCCAGGTCCAAATCGATATTGCTATATCCATTCAAAACCAGTTTCACCATGTCTTCAGCAGAGATGCCTCTTAACGACACATCACATGCCTTCATGACATCTCCCATTGTCATTTCCTGATTAACTGTAAGTTGGATCTCATGCATTGTTCTCCTTGCAAATGGCACAAACACATGACTTACTTTTTTATCTGATACATCTAAAAGGACAAATCCTTTTTTGCCACATTCATCAAATCCACGACCCTCGAGACACCCGCTATAACAAAGTGTTCCTCTTTCGTCCAAAGATTCACATATATATCTATGTATATGTCCAAGCGCAAGATAATCAATATTTTTTCCCTTAAAATCTTCTCTTCTGATTATCTCAGTATTGTCCTTACCTTCATATTTTGCCTCCTGGCCATGTAGTGTGACAATGTTCACTGCCGCAGGATCCAAAACAAGATCATTGGATATAAGTGATGCATTCTGGGATTTAAGCTCTCTTCCTGCTATCACGATGTTCTGTCCCTCATCCTCATAGGTATAATAGGTCCATTCATCTGCTGTAAAGCATTTCAGATTCTTAGGCATCTCTTCTTCCTTGGCATCTTCTAACAGATCAGCGCTATCATGATTGCCTTTTAGATATATGAAATCGATCCCAGGATGCTCCGTTATCTGATCCATAACGCTTCGTCCTGCTGATTTTCTTATCTGTGCCCTGTCAAAAAGATCCCCTGCTATAATAATTGCAGAGACTCTTCCAGTAACTGCATACTCCACCATTCTTCTGAACGTATCGAGAAGTTCTTCTCTTCGCTCCCTTGCCTGATCATATGATAAATTGCTCTCCATCTTGGAATCAAGATGCAGATCCGCACAGTGAATTATTCTCAAAGGGTTCTCCTCACTCCTATATAAATCTAATAAACAATCTTACTCTCTCGTTTATTTTCTTCGAAATAATTATACCATATCTGGCTAATTAATTTTACTGGTAAGTAAATCACCTGACTTCGTTGCACACATTATAAAATTCAGAAGATGACATTCTAAGGGCCCCTTCTCCTGATACTATTCTCTGTACCCATCCGTCGGAAGTCACTACCGTAACGTTTCTCGCTTCGTCAGACATAATGTTATAAACTTCTCTTTCAATATATGAATCAGCTGTCTGATTCTCGGCTGTATAAGCTATTTTCACATTCTGATATCTATCCCGTTTTGCTGCCTGCCCCTTGACTCTGTATGCATCGAACACCACCAGCATATGGCATCCGGTATAACCTTGGTAATTGCTCAGAATATCGATTAATTTTCCTCTTGCCGAGTCCAAATTGATCTCTGATAATTCCTTGAGTTCTTTCCAATTAAATATCACATTATAGCCATCAACTATCATGTATGACTTTTTATTTTTCTCGGCCTTTTTTCTTAATTTTTCCAGATTTCTAATCTCATACTTATCAGGTATATGATCCTCTTCAACATTATCCTTATCAATGCCTTCTTTATATTCCTGTATCCTCTTATTAGTATCAGAAGAACTCTTTATCTCGCCATATGTTCTCTCAAATATAGCCTTGAGTTCCGGCTCCAATCCTCCGATCCCGGTGTAACCACCAGTCTCTGTTTCTGCTTCTGTTTTTCTTGTTTTAGCTGATTTATTCTTGATAGGTACCAGTGTATCTGCCTCGCCATGAACATATATGGATTCAAATGGATGATCGATATCTGTCCTGTAGTCATAATCTGCATTTTCTATGGCCAGATCCTGATCATGAGCTTCTATATAACCTGCAGGTTCCACCGACATTTTTCCAATCCCTCCTGTATATGAGTTGAGGATCATAGCATAATCTCCCAGTTCAGACACCGGAACCATGCCTTCTATAACTGCTGTTTCCGTTGTACTTAC